>JBGOVH010000311.1:0-4455 GCA_041478005.1 Terriglobia bacterium
CCTGGCCTTTGCAAATTGTGGAGACAGACATCTCAGGCCAAGGCGCGAAGAGGACACGCTAGATAGAAGACCGAACCGTTTGAAGGTTAAGAGGTCGATCTGCAAGGGAATGAGTTAGTCATTTCAGAATCCACTTTGCGCCTTGGCGCCTTGGCGTGATCCGTTCGCCTTTTTCCCGAAGCCGTTCGGAGTGCTCCTCATTTCACCACCAGCAAGCTCTCTCCTGCATTCACTGCCTGATTCTCAGAGACACAAACCTCTTCTATTTTGCCTGACTTTGGAGATCGCAATTCATTTTGCATTTTCATGGCTTCAATAACCACAACCCCCTGACCTGCTTGAACAGAGTCGCCTTCTTGCACCAGCAAGCGAACCACTTTACCCGGCATGGGAGCTGAAACCGACACAGGGCCACTGGCATCATCACCCCTCATCAATCGACTTTGGAACCTTTTTGGATCAACTAAAGAGATGTCAAATCCGACACCATCAATAGTCACATGGGAATGATCGTCCAATCTGTGAACCGTGACATCATGCGAGCGGCCATCGACTAATAGGGAGAATTCGTTTTCGGATAGCTTTCCAAAGTCGATACACCATTGTCTTTCTCGAAACGACACCTGAGCCAGGTTTGTGGTGCGTTGGATGCTGATCGATTCCCATACATTGTTGATCAAAATCTTAAAGTGAGAAGTCGTTGTCATTGGAGAGGATGATAATTGAAATGGGCAAGACGTCAAAGCCCCCGGCTCGCGGGAAAGCGACCACCGAGGCTGCCAGGCATCGACGAGCTACGCCAAACTCTCCGCGGCCTTCTGGCGTCCTGTCTGCAAGGTATGGGCAGGAATCAGATGGCGAGGAAGAACTCATGCAAGCCGCGACATCCCTATCGATTCCTCATTCCGTTCATCCTCCCGCGGAGTTTCCATGGACTTTCGTCCTCCTTGGTTCCACGTGCGTTAGAAGGGCCCTGAAAGCTGGCGTGAAGAGCGGCCGCCATCACGGCCATGTCCTGAAGAACAGGTGGGTCCTTCTTTGAATCCCCGGGCGAATAGTGCCTTTCGATGAAGTCAGTACTTAATCTGCCAGCGATGAACGCTTCTTGAGCGAGAATCCATTTGAAGAAAGGAAGATTGGTCTTGATACCCGAGATCTGATATTCACTTAGAGCGCGCTTCATTCTGCCCATGGTTTCGTTTCGGTCTTTACCCCAGACGATTAGTTTGGAAAGCAGCGGATCATAATAAATCGGGACATTCCATCCCTCGTAGATCCCGCTGTCATCCCGGACTCCTGGACCGGAGGGAGAATTCAGCCGCAGGATTCTTCCTGGTGAGGGGAAAAAATCATTTTGGGGGTCTTCCGCATAAATGCGACATTCCATGGCAGATCCCTGCCATTGTACATCTTGCTGCCCAAAGCTCAGCTTCTCCCCCCAAGCCAGCTTGAGCTGCTCCTTGACCAGATCGATCCCCGTGACCATCTCAGTAATAGGGTGTTCCACCTGCAGGCGAGTATTCATTTCGAGAAAGTAGAAGTCGTTTTCCGAGTCCACCAGGAATTCAACAGTGCCAGCATTCTCATAGCCGCAAGCGCTGGCCACTTTCACTGCGGCATCTCCCATCCTCCGACGCAGTTCATCTGTCATCATAGGCGAAGGACATTCTTCGACTACTTTCTGGTGGCGCCGCTGAATGGAACACTCACGCTCGCCCAAGTGGACCATGTTGCCATACCGGTCGGCTAAAATTTGAAACTCAATATGACGTGGGCTATTGAGATATTTCTCCAAGTAAACTTCTGAATCACCAAAAGCCGCATTGGCTTCGGACTGGGCGTCGCGAAATGCCGAGGACAATTGCCCGGGTGTCTCGACATAGCGCATGCCCTTGCCGCCGCCGCCGGCCGCAGCCTTAATCAGAACTGGAAATCCAATCTGGTGGGCAATCCTCAAGGCTTGTTCTTCATCTTGCAATGGCACTTCAGTTCCGGGAACAATAGGGACCTTGGCTTCAAGAGCGGTTTTGCGCGCCTCCACTTTCCCGCCCATTCGCTGCATGGCAGAGGCGCCAGGACCCACGAAACAAATGCCCGCAGCCAGACAGCGTCTGGGAAACTCAGGATTTTCAGAGAGGAAACCATAACCCGGATGAATAGCGTCTGCATGGCTGGACTGGGCAATTTCAATGATTCTTTCCAGATTCAAGTAGCTCTCAGTTGACGGGGATGGACCCAGGCGGTAGGCCTCATCAGCCATGCGCACATGCAATCCGAGCCGGTCGCAATCCGAATAAACGGCGACTGTGGGAATTCCCATTTCCCGGGCTGCCCGGATCACGCGTACAGCAATTTCGCCACGGTTGGCAATGAGAAGTTTCTCGAACATATTAACGGGATTTCGCCTTAGAGAGGCCAACATCCATAGTTCGTTGAAACGAAGAAATGACCGACCTCGCTTGAATCAAGCAGACCCCCCTGCAGTCCCCCCTTGGAAAAGGGGGGACGATCTAGGACGGACGGTCTTCCCCGCTGACCCACGAGTTTTTTCACAGCTTCGGGGGGACCAGTTCTCTGGCGTTCTATTGGAGATCCTTGACAGCTTGATCGATAGAACTTTTCAGCGCCGGGGCCAGAGGATAACTCTTGAGAAATTCATTTTCCAGATTTCCGGGCAACGAAGACTTAGAATTTTCCAAGCTCAGAAAAAATTTCAAGTAACCCAAATGATGCTGCGGAAATCGTCCTTTCAAATAAACATGATCTGCGTAAAAGACAGCGTTCTCGCGGGAGATCGATTGCTGATCTTCCGAACTGAACGTTGCAGAATCAACAATAAGATCGGTAATCCGGTGAGTTGTCTCGTGGAGAATCACGAAGAAGACCTGAAGGAGCTGGTCTTTTGTGTCTGGCAAAGGAGCTACGACATTAAACAAGACGCTCTGCTCTTGATTTACTGGAACTCCCCGTCCGTTTCGCTTCATCACCGGACAGAGGTAGATGTTAAAAACATTAACGCCGGACTTTGCTACCCAGGGCTGAAGCATTCGGACACCTTCGGATTTCCAAAAAAGTTGGAACCGGTCAAAGCTCTGCTGGTCGAGTTCGCCGCGGGCTTCTCGATAAACTTTATAGAACTGGCTTCTCTCGTCCTCCAAACATTCTGCAAACTGCTTCAGGAACTGACGCTCCTGAGGATCTGGGAATCTGTTTCGTAGCAACGGGATCAGTCGCTTGCTATTCCCGAAAAGCAGGGGGGCACCTCCCTCTTTGGCTTTTCGCTGCTCAAGCGATTCCCGGGAATCCTGAGCTTCGGTGCGGAAATTAAAATCAATCATCGAGAGGGCCTGTTTGAAAGAGACAAAGTCATCCGCCATGAAGAGTGCCAGGTTGAGGAAGCGTAATCGAGGCATCAGGCGGTACGCTTTCTCCATCTGAGGGGCCGCCAGGTCCAGCTTGGTTTGTCCGACCTCCAGGTCCTGCTTGGCCTTCCGAATCTGCTGAAGGTAATCGGCAGAGTAAAGATTAGAAGGGTCCCCCGGCACAGAAAAATAAGCCAGCACATGGTAAACGATGTCTACATCTGGGTTCATGAGGATCTGAATTTCATCGGGATTGAAGGTGTGCTTTGATGATTCTTGCTGGGAAAGCGCACCAGCAAATGGCAAAAAGAGAAAAGCAAGAAGCGAGATCGGAACTTTCAGCAAGGGTTTCATTGAACGATTCAAAGCTGTTGGCGCGAATTCACGCGAGATTATCGTAGGTGTGTTAGGCGTTTTTGGCCGTAACGCACCTTTCCCTGAAGGTAAGGGTTACATGACGTACATTACGCCTCCGCTACCGCACACCACATTCTACCTACATTTACCGTACTCATGCTCTTGCTCGATTGTCCCCTAGCTCGAGGACGAGTAAGATCACGAGCATGATCTTGACTCAAATAGAACCAATTGTGTTTATTCGCGTGCATTTGCGGCTACTCAAATTCGATCACAGTGGAATATTTCCATGCTTCTTGGGTGGATTGGAGTCCCGCTTGGTATCGAGCATATTCAGCGCCGTGATCAGCTTTTTGCGTGTTTCCCGGGGTGCAATTACCTCATCCACATAGCCGCGTTCAGCTGCAAGGTACGGATTGGCAAATCTTTCTTTGAATTCTTGCACACGACGGATCTTTTCTTCTTCTGGGTTTTGTGAGGCGGTTAGCTCTTTACGGTAGACAATGCTGACGGCCCCGTCAGGCCCCATCACAGCAATTTCGGCTGTAGGATAAGCATAATTTATGTCGGTGCGGATTTGCTTGGAAGCCATCACGCAGTAAGCTCCACCGTATGATTTTCGGGTAATAATTGTGATCTTGGGAACCGTGGCTTCTGCAAACGCATAGAGCAACTTGGCTCCATGCCGGATGATGCCTCCGAACTCCTGGTTTGTTCCTGGAAGAAAGCCAGGCAC
>JBGOVH010000466.1:0-3392 GCA_041478005.1 Terriglobia bacterium
AGATGCTGCCGCTTCAGCGGCCTCAGGAAAGGAACCTGATGATTCTGAGGAAAGGTCTGAACCGATGCGTAACAAACCAGTCCTAAAGCGGCGAGAAGAAGCCAGTGGCGCAACTCCTCCTCCCAATTCCGGAAAATCGACAGAGATACCTGGGAATATTCAATCACGAGGGGACACCGACGTGGTGATCTATCGGAAAAAGGAGGGAACGCGAAAGACACCAAAGAATATCGAACCGTCGCCCGAAGAAAAGACAGTCCCCCTTACTTCTCCGACTTCAGGCAATTCTCCGACAAAGTCCTTGGCCAGGGAAGTTGACGGAATGATGTTGATACCGGAGGGATCGGTAACTCTTGGTTCCGATGAGACCTTTGACAAGGAGAAGCCAATGCATCGTGTGCAAGTGGCGGCGTTTTATATGGACAAATACGAGGTGACTAATCGGGAATACAAAGAGTTCTGCGATGCCACGGGTCACACCGTTCCGCGTTATTGGAACGACCGGATCTATCCAAAAGGTCTGGACAAGCACCCTGTGGTGGAGGTGACTTGGAAGGATGCCGCGGCCTTTGCCCAGTGGGCAGGGAAGCGTCTCCCCAGCGAGGCTGAATGGGAGCGCGCAGCCAAGGGCCCGAATAGTTTTCGTTATGCCTATGGAAACCGTTATGATCCTTCCAAAGCCAATACCGATACCCGCAAAGTCTCTCCTGTAGGTTCCTACCCTCCCAATGAATTTGGGCTTTTCGATATGACGGGCAACGTCAACGAATGGACCAGTTCGCTCCATCAACCGTACCCCTACGACCGCGAGGACGGAAGGGAAGATCCCAATGCCCTCGGAAGCCGCGTCTTGCGTGGGGGCAGCAATTTCAGTGGCGAAAACAACGCGCGTTGCCTGGTTCGCATGGAGGGTCTTGCAGATCATGGCACGCCCTCAGACAGCTTCCGCTGCGCAAGAGATGCTCGATAGCTCCCAAATTTGAACATTCTGAAGGTATTCTCTTCACCCCGAAAAAGCATTTGGGATAGCCACAGAGACACTGAGATCTTGTTGGAGGTTAGTAAAGCAAGAGAACCTGTGGAAACAAAGTCTTCATCCAGATGGCTGGTAGCCACGACAAACGCGCTGGTTGTGTTTGTCGTGGACAGATGTGCCGGCGAAAAAGCCCACTACCTATGCCATTTCGATCCCCCCCATCTCTAACTCGCGACGCCCGAGTCCTTTTCTCATTATGTTTTAGTCCTTCTAATTCGATAGAATGTCAGCGGGCTGATGCCCGAATGCCGAATACGCTCGAGGATTAGGAGACCTGCCGTGGATTTTGCTTTGAATGACGAACAGCTCGAAATCAAGCGATTGGCCCGGGAATTTGCGGAGTCGGAAATTGCGCCTCATTCTCTGGAGTGGGACGAAGCCCAACATTTCCCTCTCGACCTGATGAAGAAGCTGGCGGAACTGGGGTTTCTAGGGGTACTCGTTCCGCAGGAATATGGAGGAGCCGGGCTGGGCTACATTGAATACGTTACGATTATTGAAGAGATTGCGCGGGTCGATGGTGGAATCGGCTTGAGCGTTGCAGCTCACAATTCGCTTTGTTCTAACCACATTCACACTTTTGGAAATGAGGATCAAAAGCGAAAGTATCTTCCTTCTCTTGCTTCCGGTGAGTCTCTGGGTGCCTGGGGGCTGACCGAACCTGAGGCCGGCAGCGATGCGAGTGGAACCCAGACGACTGCGGTGCGCGATGATGACGGCTATGTGCTGAATGGCTCCAAGACTTTCACCACTCATGGAACCTACGGCGACATATTTGTGCTCATGGCTGTCACTAACAGGCCGAACGCCAACCAGGGCATCTCGGCCTTCATTGTCGAAAAGGGAACTCCGGGACTTCGCGCCGGCAAGAAAGAGAACAAGCTGGGCTGCAGGGCCAGTGACACTTCCGAAGTGATACTGGAAAACTGTCGGGTACCGGCAGAGAATTTATTGGGAGAGGAAGGAAGAGGATTTATCAATTGTCTGGAAGTTCTAGACGGAGGGCGAATTTCCATCGCGGCTTTGGCTGTAGGCATGGCGCAGGGAGCTTTTGAAGCCTCGCTAAGATATGCTAGACAGCGGAAACAATTCGGCAAGCCCATTTCGGAATTCCAGGCCATTCAATGGAAGCTTGCGGACATGGCAACCGAAATAGAAGCCGCACGTCTCCTGACCTATCGTGCTGCATACCTTAAGAACCAAAACAAACGAACCACCAAGGAGTCCTCGATGGCCAAGCTCTATGCGAGTGAGGTTGGAGTCAGGGTTGCCACGGAGGCCATACAAATCCATGGCGGTTATGGTTATGTCAAGGAGTATCCTGTCGAAAAGTTCTATCGCGACTCAAAAATCTGCACGATTGGGGAAGGGACCAGCGAAATTCAGCGTCTCGTGATTGCCCGCCAGCTTTTGAGATCCTAGCATGAATCTTGTTGACAGAATTCTGAACGGTGAAACCCGCGCCATCTCCCGAGCCATGACTCTCATCGAGAATGGAGACTCTCAATCAAGAGAGATTCTGAGAGGCGTGTTCCCACACACGGGACGAAGTCGAGTGATTGGAATTACAGGCGCACCCGGAAGTGGCAAAAGCACGCTGGTCGACAAACTGGCTCAGGCCTATCGGCAACAGAGAAAATCAGTTGGCATTGTAGCGGTCGACCCTACCAGTCCCTACAGTGGCGGCGCACTTCTGGCAGATCGCATTCGAATGAGCGCTCTCTATAACGACGAGGGAGTCTTTATCCGCAGCATGGCGACGCGAGGCCATCTTGGCGGACTTTCCAGGACTACTTACGACTTGGTTAACATCCTGGATGCATCAGGTAAAGAAGTCATCCTTGTTGAGACGGTCGGAGTGGGGCAGGATGAGATTGAAATCGTCCGAGTGGCTGATGTGACAATTGTCATCCTCGTGCCTGGGATGGGCGATGATATGCAGGCCCTCAAGGCCGGCATTATGGAGATTGGGGACATCTTTGCCATTAACAAATCGGATCGGCCGCAAGCAGAAAAACTCGAACAGGAACTGGAGGCTGTGCTTTCTCTGGCTACGCGGCCGGATGGCTGGAAGCCGTGCGTCGCCAGGACCATTGCCACTCAAGGCGAAGGAATTTCGAATTTGCTCCAGCAAATTGAAAGCTTTGAACTGTTCCGAAAGGGTTCTCCTCAGTGGGCCGAGCAGCGCAGGCGCAGTGTGGAGGAAAGCCTGATTAATCTCCTGAAGGAATCGTTGTTAGAAATCGCTATTCAGAAAAATGGGGTTTGGGATAGAATCCAGGCCGCTTCGCACGCCGTTAGAGATCGTAAGATCGATCCGTATTCGGCTGTTGAAGAGATTTTAAGAAATCTCAAG
>JBGOVH010000312.1:0-4451 GCA_041478005.1 Terriglobia bacterium
GATGCGATTCTGCACGCTAGAGATCGAACTCTCTGGATCATTCGCATCCTTTCTGAGACACCAATCGCGCCACGTGCATCGAGGACATTGAATGTATGCGAACATTTCAAGCAATAATCATAGGCGGGCAAGATCAGCCCTTTATCGATCAAGCGGGAGGACTCTCTTTCGTACTCTGAAAACCATTCAAAATGCATACGAATATCAGCTACCTCAAAGTTGTACCGAGAGAATTCCACTTCGTCGCGCAAACGGATATCCCGATATTGGGTGTTTAGGGTCCATGGCAGGTTAAAGCAGTTGTCGATATCATTAAGAAACATGTTAATCCGCTCGAGGCCGTAGGTGATTTCAAGGGATACCGGATCAAGATCGATTCCACCCGCCTGCTGGAAGTAAGTAAATTGAGTGATCTCGAGCCCATCCAGGAGTACTTGCCATCCGACTCCCCAAGCCCCTAATGTGGGCGATTCCCAATTATCCTCCTCGAAGCGGATGTCATGTTCAACCAAATTGATTCCGATTCTCTCAAGACTCTCCAGGTACATAGCTTGCGTGTTGATTGGAGAGGGCTTTAAGATAACTTGTAACTGGTAGTGTTTCTGCACCCTATTGGGATTCTCACCGTAACGGCCATCTGCTGGTCGACGGCTTGGTTCCACGTAGGCAACCGAATAAGGAGCGGAACCTAGGACCCTGAAAAAGGTCTCCGGATTCATAGTCCCGGCGCCCTTTTCCACATCATAGGGCATCTGAATGACACAACCTTTTTCCGCCCAGAACAGCAGAAGTCTCAAAAATAAATCTTGAAATACAATCATCCTCAGCTCACTCTCACCTCTCGCTCTGAATCAAACGGAGGCAGGAGAATCTCCTTTCAAAGCTCTTCTCAATCATTGATTCGACGATATTGGATAGAGCCGAGATTTCATCTCGACGAGGCAGACTGCCTTCGAGATCTTCCAAGCTATTTGCGAGAACTGACCGGAGCCAGCGGAATGTATCGAAGGACAGACGGATGTCAGAATCTCGCTTACAATTTGTGCAGCAAAAGCGAGTGAAATCCGCACTTAGGAATACGAGGCAGTCATTTCCAATTACCCCTCCGCAGACATGGCAAGACCTGCATGAAGGGAAAAGCCCCGAAAGTTTTAAGTGCCATATCTCAAAATAGAGCTGAGCAAGGTCGGAAATGGAAGACTTGCTAATTCGCGGTAGCACCAAGAGCATCAATCGGAACAAGGAATCATTAGGCTCTCTCTCTGGAGTTGTTTCGAAAACCAATTCAGCCAGCCAAGTCAGCTGCAAGAAACAGCGATACGTTGGCAGATTCGAACTGTAGGAACTGATCAAGTTTACTTTATCTATAGAAACCAGATCTCTTCCTTCCTTCAGGAAAAAGAGAATTTCAATCCAATTGAGGATTTCCAGATTCCCAGAAAATTGACTTTTGATGCGTCTCGCGCCTTGAGCCACGCCACTGATCTTACCCAGTGATCGCGTAAAGAGGACGACTATTTTATCATGATCACCGAGCGGGAAACTTTTTAGGACAATAGCCTCAGTTTGAACCAACCCCAAAAAGCACCTCCGAAACTACAAAGGTCGTCGACATCTGCGGCAATTAGCCAGATTCACTACTTTTGAATTTCGACCGAGTCCCAATGCCAAGAAAACAAAGGGCTAAACTTATCACAAAGACTTCTGTTTGAAAAGAGCAAACTGGTATAACCAGCCATTGAATTCGAGCCTTCTTTTTCGTTCCAAAATCTTTTACAATAGATTGGATTAATATAACTAATGTTTAACATTAAGTTATTATGTAAACTCAGCGCTCGTGTCCCTATTTTTATCAGACGACATTGCGTCGTCGCGTCGACATTTTACAGACTCATAATTCAGGATTCCCTGCGAACTCAGTTGACCCCATTCTAAACAATGGATAAGATGTGTTTAGCTTTCCACTAAACTTTCCTGGGATTGAAATTTTAATGCGCATGAAACATTTGACTCCCCCGGCAATACGGATTCGAACCAAGTTGATGGGGCTGACCGCCTTATTGGCAACCCTTGTGATTCTCCTCGTTGTTACTTTCGTCAGCCGGAATATGAAGAAAGTTATCTTGGAAGAAACCCAGAAAAGAGCTCTAGCAATCGCACAACTCTTCGGTGCAACCAACCTGAATTATCTAAAAGAGTACAACTTCTTCCCAATTCGCCGCAATGCATTGGCCGCAAAAAGCGAAAATGACCTGTTGTACGTCGTTGTCTACGACAAGGAACACCGGGTCATCGCAGATACTGAGGATCCAGGTCTTCTTTTCCCACAACCTGTCTCCGATTCCATGATCTTGAAATTCCTTTCTTCGAAGATCACATCCTTTCGTGAGGCTGAGGTTCCTGACCGGTCGTCTGGTTCAATGATTAAGGTTCTCGAAGTCTGGTTGCCTGTAACTGCAGACGATTCCCATGGACCTTGGGGCATCGTCCGTATCGTGATTTCGTCAGAAAAGATGCTGCTGCGATTGAGGGAAACGCAGATTCACATTCTGCAAATCGGGATCGCTTCTCTAGTTTTTGGTCTGTTTGGCGCAGCCCTGCTGGCGGCCCGAATAGCTACTCCTATTGCCAAACTCATGGAAGGCTCCTTGCGAGCCGCGAGTGGAGACTTGTCCTCTCATATCCATGTAAAGTCGGGCGATGAGCTTGAGAGTCTGGCTGAGAATTTTAACTATATGATGGATCAGATAAAGCAGAATCAAGAGGATCGCATTAAGGCGGAGAAAATGGCAGCTGTAGGTTCAATGGTAAATACCATTGTGCACGATTGCCGAACCCCAATCACCGTAATCAAGGGATTCACATCTCTCTTAACCGAGTTCAAAGTGACCCCTGAAAAAGAAAGAGAGTGCTTAAACTACATAATCTTTGAAGTTGAACGAATGGAGAAAATGCTGGACGAGATCCTCCATTTTGCAAGTGAAAAAAGAAGCCGCCTGACTCTCGAGGACCAGAGCCTGGATGATTTCATAAAAGAATGTTGCGTCGAAATTGACGCCCTCTTCAGGAATACCGGGATCCAATTCATGCATGAGTTGAACTGCGCAGCAATCGTGCGCATGGATAAAGACAAGTTGCGCCGTGCAATTTTGAATATAGTCATGAATGCGCGTGACGCGCTGAAAGGTTCAGGCATATTCAGGCTAACCACAGAAGACGGACCTCAATATGCAACGATTCGACTTTCCGATAATGGCTCTGGGATTCCGTTAGAAATAAGAGAGAAAATCTTTGATCCATTCTTTACGCAGGGCAAATCCCTTGGGTTCGGGTTGGGAATGTCGATCACGAAGGAAATAGTGAACGACCACAATGGAGTAATTCTGCTTGAAAGCGAGACCGGGAAAGGGACCACTTTCTTGGTTCAGATTCCATTGGCTTCTATGAGAGTGAGGGTCCGCAAGGCGGCCACTTCGACTTAACCTAGCCAATAGGAATTAGGCACGCGGATGATTTCGCGTGTAAATCTCACGCAAGCGCTCCTTTAAGACGTGGGTATAGATCTGTGTCGTGGATATGTCTGCATGTCCCAGCATCATTTGGACGGAGCGTAAATCGGCTCCTCGTTGCAAGAGATGTGTTGCGAATGAATGCCGCAGCATGTGAGGCTTAATCTTCAGGGTAATCCCTGCCCTCCGTCCATATCCTCCAAGCAGCTTCCAAAATCCTTGACGAGTTAATCTTTGTCCTTGTCTATTCACAAACAGATAGTCAGATTGCTTGTTCTTTATGATTTTCCATCGTGCCATTCTCAGATAGCTTTCCAATGAGACTAGAGCACTTCTTCCCAAAGGGACGACACGTATCTTGCTCCCCTTTCCGATACAGTTGAGGTAACCTAACTCAAAATGAACATCCTGTATCTTGATGGAGACCAGCTCCGTCACCCTTAGCCCCGTCGCATAGAGAACTTCTAGCATTGCTTTGTCTCTGACTCCCAAGTCAGTGGTCAAGTTCGGTTGACTCAACAATGAATCGACCTGCTCTACGGTGAGTACTTTGGGAAGGGCTTTCCACGATTTTGGTGACTCGATGTTTTCGCATGGATTGTCATGACGGTTTTTTTCGAATACAAGAAACTGAAAAAAGTTCCGAAGGGTTACTAATACTCTTGAAATTGACCGTGAATCTAGACTGAACTCTTGCAGGGAAGAAAGAAACTCCAGAACTGTCTGTCTTGAGACATCGCCTAAGGCCAGCCCTTTTTGATCTAGGTAATTCTGAAATTTCCCTAGATCTCTCCTATATGCTTGCTGTGTATTAAGTGCAAGTCCTTTTTCAACAGTTATATAATTAATAAAATATAATATTTCACTTTGCATATTAACTGACACTTGAAGCGGCGGAAGCAATAGGGTTGCAAGTTACCAAGGCAGCGTTGAGATTAGGGA
>JBGOVH010000112.1:0-7321 GCA_041478005.1 Terriglobia bacterium
ATTGGGACTTTTGCCATAAGAACTGGCCGAATTGAAATCAGAGTAGGGAGTCTGCCCTCAAGGACTCTGGCTGCTGAAAGCACACCGGGTGAGTCCCAAGTCGTCAGTTTTTATTATCCTTGTCGAGGGCTAATGATTAGGACGAATTCAAACAATGGGCGGACCAGGAACCGGGCGTAAACAACCAAAGAAACTTATTGTGGAAGCCTGCTTAGCGCTCGACGTTTTTGACTTGGTTCGAAAGGAGCTTCTTCCCCTCGCGCTCCAGCATCGCACGGAATGACATCGAATAGATCCCGCGACAGAGTCTTACTGCAGCAAATCTTCAATATGGTAAATCATCTCTTTGCGGCTGTAGGCAGCGATCTCTACGATTCCGGTGTCCATTCGGATGGCATCTTCAGGACAGGCTTCTACGCAAAAGCCGCAAAAGACACACACGCCGAGATCGATATCGAAGCGGGTAGGGTATTTTTCGATGTTGGGATCAGGATGTTCTCCGGCCACAATGTAAATGCAACGCGCCGGACAGACAGTCTCGCACATCATGCAAGCCACACAACGTGGAGAGCCATCTTCTCTCTGGGTCAGCCGATGCCGGCTGCGATAGCGCGGGGAAAAGGGGCGGCGTTCTTCCGGGTACTGAAATGTGACGGCTCCCTTTTCCAATCGATTGAACCCCAGCTGTCGGGCTAAATGCTTTTTCATGTTTCCAAAGAAATGGCGGCTTGTTAGCCAGAGGCCCTTGAATACTTCAAAAAGATAAAGACGTTCTTTGAAGGTCAGCTCACGTGGATTCATAGAATGTTATTGAAATCCGTTTAAGGAATTGTTACCCCTGTCAAAGCGGGAAGAGGATTGTGTGATACCCAGACTCATCTTGTCGAACCTCTGAAATGGGGCATAGGGCACTCGTTCTCGTCCTCGGTTCTTTTCATGAACAGCCGAGTACGAGGTTGAGGACGAAGTGCCACGGGAGGCCTTTCCCAATCACTGTAGCGCCAATATCACCATGCTGGTGACGAGCAAATTCAGAATCGAGAGAGGGAAAATCATCTGCCAGCCTAGCCGCATTAACTGATCATAACGGAAGCGGGGCAAGGTCCAGCGCACAAGCAATAAGAACCAGCAAAAGAAAAAGACTTTGCTGCAATACGACAAGACCTGCAGGATAGCCACCAGCAATTGATGGACAGGAATTGCCAATCCTCCGGGAAAATGAAAACCATCAGACATCAAATAAGGGATCTGCCAGCCTCCAAAAAATAGAGTCGTTACCAGAGCCGAGATGAGTACTGTTTCAACGAAGTCAGTTAGCATAAACAGGCCAAATTTCATGCTGCTGTATTCCACAAAAAAACCGATAATTTCAGATTCGCCTTCAGGCAAATCAAATGGGATGCGTTTGGTCTCGGCAATTCCGGCCACTAAGAAAAGAATGAACCCCAAAGGCTGGACCAGCACACCCCATTTGGGAATGATCCCCCAAAGCAGTTCACCCTGGGCCTGGACAATAGTCTGCAGGCTCATCGATTGGTAAATCATGAGAACGCCCAAAATGGTGGCTCCGATAGTGACTTCGTAAGAAAACATTTGCGAGCTGCCGCGCATCCCGCCAAGAAACGCATAGTTGTTATTTGAGGCCCATCCTGCCAGGACTACCCCATAGATTCCCAGGGACATCACAGCGAAAATGTAGAGCATGCCAACGTTGAGATCGATGACGTAGAGAGGGATGTCTCGTCCAAAAAGATGAACCACATTCCCGAACGGAATAGCGGCAAACCCAACCAGCGCAAAGAAAGCTGCGACAAAGGGCGCCAGGGTGTGCAGGAAGCGATTTCCTTGTTCCGGGACGAAATCCTCCTTTGCGAACATCTTGAGTCCGTCGGCCAGGATATGAAATAAACCAAAGGCCCGAATCCCGAAGATCGAAGCCCGGTTGGCGCCAATTCGGTCCTGCATCACGGCACTTTGTTTGCGTTCCATCCAGGTAAGGATGGCAGCAAGGTTGAGAACACCGATCAAGACAGCCAGCACTTTGGCTAATTCAATGGCTAGATTGGTCATCATAAAATGTGAGACTTGACGCGTGACCTTTTAGGCTCGGACCCGAGACACTTCGTCTAACTTGCCCCCTTGGTCTCCGATCTTTTCGTAACTCAAATTCTCGAATTCGACCACGCGTTGCGCCAAATCCGCAAAAACATCCTCGGCGCACTCGTAGCTGAAGGGGCGGCCTATGGCCTTTGCCAACCTCGCTACGATTTGCCAGGTTGGAAAGGAGTCTCCCAAAGGTTCTACCGCTTGATGAATCCTCTGCACTTTGCCTTCAAAATTTGTGAATGTACCATCGACTTCCGCATAGGTGGCGCTGGGCAAGACGATGTCCGCCAATACGCTGGTCCCATTTTCATTGCTTCCCTGATAAATCACGCTCTCAAAGCACTCTAAGAACCGATTAGCGGTTTCCATTCCCAGCTTTTTAACCAAATCCTGCTCGAAGACATAAAGGAGTTTGAACTCTTCAGTTCCGCCAGCCCCAATGGCTTGCTCAAGGCTGTAACCCTGTTCCTCCAGAATAATGGCTTCAGCGCCTCGAGTGTTAGGGTTTCGGTCAGCACGAAGCAGGAAGTTGTCTCCTTCTGAAGGATTTTGTTCAGGCAGGCGGTAATCAATCTGATGAATGCCCAGGTCTTCCCCAAACAACTTCCTGATGACGAACAAGTCCTCGTTGGTAAGTTGTGTTGATGCGATGACTACAATCGAATTCACTCCGGAGGACTCTCGAACCTGACTGATTAGACGTGAGGCATATTCGACGGCCCAGCTCCAATGGAGGGTTTCATACTCCCATTCTTTCTTGAATCGTGGCTGAAGAATTCGAGAGGGGGCATCAATAAATCCGTATCCGTAGCGGCCCTCGTCGCAAATCCACCACTGGTTAACCTCTGGATTGAACCTTGGTTTCAGGCGCATGACGCGACGGCCCTCACCGTGATGCGGCCGCTGCCGGTTCACTTCAATCGTGATGTTGCAACCACGGCTGCATCCGTTGCAAACGGAGTTGACTTTGTTCAGATACCATACTCGGCATTGAAAACGGAAGTCCCGGTCAGTCAATGCCCCCACCGGACAGATGTCCACTACGTTGCCGGAATAGTTATTTTCGAGAGCCTTTCCGGGAAGAAGCCGGATTTCGGACTGGCCGCCGCGATTAAAGATTCCGATTTCATTGCTGCACGAAACCTCCCGAACAAAACGGACGCACCGTGAGCATAGGACACAACGCTCCGTGTCCAGCATGACATGGGGACCGATCACCTCGGCTTTATGCCGCTTCGTCTTGTTCTCGTCCATGCGGCTGTCGTAGAGCCCGAACTTCATGTAGTATTCCTGCAAGTAACATTCACCTGCCTGGTCACAAACGGGACAATCCAAGGGATGATTGGTCAAAAGAAATTCCAGAACTCCACTCACCGCATCTTTGACCTTCTCGGTATTGGTCTGGACCACCATGCCTTCGGTGACGCGAGTGTTGCAGGAAGGCTGGAGTTTGGGCATGTTCTCAATTTCGACCAGACACATGCGACAAGAACCCGCAATGCTAAGGCCCGGGTGATAACAATATCGCGGGATTTCAATATCGAGCTGTTCCGCAGCCTGAATAATGGTCGTACCGTCAGGAACGGTAGTCGACTTTTGGTTGATCGTAATGGTCGGCATAAAAGGGTTCGCTAATGATCCCTGGGAATAAGCGAAGGAAGATGTAATGGATTGGTATAAGGGGAATAAGCCCAAGCCCCTTCATCCCAGCCATGTTCTCTAAACTTTGACCGGCGTCACGTCACAACACTTGTGTTGTGCGTGGTACTCAAACTCTTTCCGAAACTTCTGAATATAGCTGCGAACAGGCATGGCGGCTGCATCGGAGAGAGCACAGATGGTGGTTCCCATCATATTGAAGGCAATGTCCATCAAGTCGTCCAAGTCCCTCAGACGGGCCTCCCCGTCATAGACTCTTTGCAAGATTCTTTTTAACCAGGTTGTTCCCTCTCTGCAGGGAGTGCATTGTCCGCAGGATTCGTGAGCATAGAATCGAGTGATCCGCAACAAGGCTTTGACCATGCAGGTATCTTCATTCATCACCACGACGCCACCTGAGCCTAGTAAGGATCCGATGGCTGCAACGGAATCGAAATCCATCTTCACATCGATTTCATCCTTAGTCAAAACGGGGACGGAGCTGCCTCCGGGAATCACTGCCTTAAGCTTCTTGTTGTCTTTCATTCCTCCAGCGATGTCGTAGATGATAGTTCGCAGCGGCGTGCCCATGGGTAATTCGTAGTTACCGGGCCGGTTGACGTGACCACTTACTGAAAACAGACGTGTTCCTCCGTTCTTGGGAGTCCCAAGGCTGGCATACCAATCTCCCCCTTTTTCGATGATTGGCCCAACCGCCGAAAGAGTCTCAACATTGTTGACCACTGTGGGGCAGCCATAGAGACCGGATACAGCAGGGAAGGGGGGCTTCAGTCTCGGCCATCCTTTCTTCCCTTCAAGGGATTCCAGCAGACCCGTTTCTTCACCACAGATATAAGCTCCTGCTCCCCGATGCAAATAAATATCGAGGTCATAGCCGGAGCCCATGATGTTCTTGCCAAAATAGCCGTGTTTGTAGGCATCCTCGATGACTTTTTTCAGAATCATCGCCTGATCATAGTATTCACCTCGGATATAGAGGTAGCAGGATTTCGAGCCAATGGCGTAACTGGAAATCGTAATTCCTTCCATTAGGAGAAACGGGTTTTTTTCAATGATGACTCGATCTTTACAAGTCCCAGGCTCACTCTCGTCTGCGTTAACCACCATGTATCTGGGTTTATCGATATTCTTCGGAATGAAACTCCACTTCATACCCGTTGGAAATCCGGCGCCCCCGCGCCCACGCAGGCCTGATTTTTTGACCTCTTCAATGACTTGCTCGGGATTCATCTCGAAGAGGGCTTTCTTCAGGGCCCGATAGCCGCCCACATCGAGGTAATCTTCGATCGTGAGCAGACTGCGGTTTTGCACATTTTTTAGGATAACAAGTTCAGACATTTGAATTTGGTCAAAGGTTGTTTCGAAGCCGGCTTCTAAAATCGTGAAGCCCCGCCAAAGGGTCTGCCTTGGCGAGTGGAAAATTCCCCAAAAATCCTCTATCGGTCCAGTTCCCCTGCAATCATGTTGATTGAACCAAAAGTCGGGACAAGGTCGGCCATCATGTAGCCTTCAAGCATTTTATGGACTCCTGCCATGAGTGCAAAACAGGGCGGACGAACACGCACACGGTAGGGGCGGTCGGTCCCGTCGCTTACGATGTAAAAACCCAGCTCCCCATTGGCGCCTTCCACAGCACAGTAAGCTTCCCCTTTTGGCGGTCGGATGCCATAGCCATCCATGACCAGCATGAAATGGTTCATCAAGCCCTCGATATTTCCGTAAGTGTCGCTCTTTGCCGGAAGAACCGCCCGTTTTTCGCTGGCCATCACCTGGCTGTAATTCGTTTCCTCGAGGCCCTCAAGGTTGGGGGAAAGCTGCACCAAAGTTTCCTTCACGCCACGGGTTTGGCCCATTTTGGCGCGATCCACCATCTCATGAGCTTCGATAGCTTTTCCTTGTGGGTCAACATTGACCGCTCCCTTAGGAATTTTTTCCAGGCCTTGACCTGCAATGCGCAGGCTCTGCTCCATCTCGCGCATCCTGACGTAATAACGATCCAAATTGTCTCCAGTGCTTCCAACAGGCACCTCAAAGTCCAGCTCGTCGTAAACATGATAAGGCTGAAATTTTCGAACGTCGTAGCTGACACCAGTCGAGCGCAGAACAGGCCCAGTAAAGCCGTAGGCAATGGCGTCTTCTTTGGAGATGAGCCCGGTTCCCTTCATCCTGTCCACAAAGATCCGGTTACGGGATAAGAGTTTGTCGACTTCGACTAAAACTTCCCGGACCTTCTTGAAGGTATGCCGAGCCTTTTCCTTGAATCCCTCGGGCAGGTCTCCGCTCACACCGCCAACGCGTCCATAGGAGACCGTTAATCTTGCTCCGGTGACGTCTTCAACCAACTCCCAGAGATACTCCCGGGCCTTGATCATGTACAGAAAAACCGTCATTGCTCCCAATTCCATCGCCGAAGCGGCCACACACGTCAAGTGATCACATACCCGCGAGATCTCGCTCATGATGACCCGGATATACTCGCACCTCTCAGTGACCTTGATTCCCATCAGTTTTTCGACCGTCATTACATAGCCGAAATTATTGATAATCGGAGAAACGTAATTGAGGCGGTCGGTATAGGGGACCGCCTGATTATAGCCACCTTCTTCGCAGCTTTTCTCAAATCCACGATGCAGGTAGCCAATCTCAACGTCAGCCTTGACGATGGTTTCGCCCTCCAACTGGGTCAAGATCCGAATAACCCCATGCATGGCAGGGTGGGCGGGGCCCACGTTCAAAAGCATGCTGTGGGAGGTCAACTCTCTTTTGTCTTCCGAAATCTCAACAGTCATAGTTCAAATCCGTCTCAGTGAATGAGGGGTTCTCCCTTGCTAGAGGCATTTCCCGTCAAGTCCAGGATTCGCTGGATGAGATGACGAACAAATGTCTTTTTTTCAGCTGGAGACTTTGTCTTCACACTAATCTTGGCGCCCGCCATCATCTCGTGCCCTCCTGCAGCGCCGAGATCCCCGACTGCATTTCGCATCAGCGTTCCGGCGTCATTCCCACGGTCGATGGTTCTGGCCGAGATCAAAACGTCACCATTGTAAGTTCCAACACAGAAACTCCATTTGATCTTTTCCAGGCGCATCAAGACGTCTGCCACCTCAGCCACAATGTCAGGGCTGCTAATGTTGTTGATACTGGCAATCACCACGTCCTCATGGATGACACTGTTTTCCAAAGCTGAGTGGATAATCTGAAAGTATTCCCGGCTCACGCGGGCATTTTCAATGTTTGACAGAAGCTTCTGGTCAACATAGGGGTAAAGAAAATGTCTTAGCCTGGCCTCAACCTTTCCCACTTCTCTCCCCAGACCTTCTGTCTCGCTCTTGATGGCGTAGAAGAGTGCGGTGGCCAGAATCGGCTCCAGTTCCAACTTCGAGGCAATCAAGTACTCCGTGATAATGGAGGCTGTGACGTTGTACTTCGGCTTGATCTCGCGAAAGGGTGCCTTCCTGCTGGCGGGCCTGAAGGGGTGATGGTCAAACACGATAGCGGGCGATATGGAGGCCGGAAGGGAGTTGTTTCCCGTCATGGGTTGTGTGTCCACCAGAGC
>JBGOVH010000455.1:0-3443 GCA_041478005.1 Terriglobia bacterium
AAGGATTAACCACCCACTTCTACCGAGTGTTGCAGCGGTGGCGGAGACTAGTTGTTTTCCGCTCGCAGCCTGTCGGACTTTCCCTTAAGTAACTCATTCTAAAGGGAAAGATTTTGGGGTTAAATGCCGCGACGTATTGATTAAAAAGGACTTATTGCATTTGGAAGGGCCGAAGTCCGACAAACTCCTAGGAGGTATGTCGTGAGAAGAGAGCTTGACAATTTATTTTCAAGGCGTGACTTTTGGAAAGTAACGGGAGTGGGATCGCTCGTTGGTTCCCAGATGCTGCTCGGCAAGGCCTTGCAAAAAGGAGAAGCCAAGATAATCGAGGACTATGGTGGGCCGACCCCGCAGCTTGATGAGGTGGTGCTGTTTCCCTTTGACGACTTCAGTATTCCTCTCAGGTATCGTTTGCAGGTCGGACTGGTATCCGCCACAAACCCATACATGCTAAATACTCGAAAGGTCTTGGGGAGAGGGAAACCAGGGACCCCCGACAGTTACCACATCTACTTCTATGGAAGCGTTAAGCGCGTCGGAGATGAGCTGAGAATGTGGTATATCGGCATCTCCGGCAAGGATGTTCGAGGGCGAGTCTGCTATGCAGTCAGCAAAGACGGTATTAACTGGGGAAAGCCATCACTCGGCCTCGTCGAATATGCTGGGAACACCCAGAACAACCTCGTTGACTTCGATAGGAAGGATGTTGCGTCTTGTTACATCCTACACGAGCCGGAGGATCCCGATCCCAATCGGCGCTTTAAGATGGTCTATGAAGTCAATCCTTTTTACATTGGTGCCGCTTTTAGCCCGGACGGGCTACACTGGAAGGATTCGCCCAGCAACCCCATTCTCAAACACAATGCCCTAGAACCGGGTGGCCTAACCAAGTTCAACGGTTGCTATTACCTGAACGGGCAAGGCGGGAATGTAGGGAGCAAGCGGGCCCTGGTCACTTATCTCTCATACGATTTTGACCATTGGACCGACGCAGTGGTGGTGGGTTTGAGACGAGATGTGCCCCCCCATCGACAAGCCCCGGGACCTCACGCCGGCGAGCAAGTCCACGAGGGGGCGGCCCTTTGGAACCGGGGCAATGTTCTTCTGGGAGTTTATGGGCAGTGGCATGGGGAGTCTAATGATCGTAGCTTCGTGAGTATCGATTTGGGTTTGGTGGTGAGCAACGATGCCATGCACTTTCGGGAACCCATCCCGGATTTCCAGATCGTTTCTGCGTACGAGAGCTTCGTTCCCGATGGGGAAGAAGCGGCGGCTCCTGCTCCTAAGTTGAACCAGGGACAGGCTTTTGAGAACGTCGGGGATCAGACTCTGTTCTGGTACGGCCCGTGGGCCGGAGGATTCATTTGGGTGGCCAGTTGGCTCCGTGATCGCCTGGGATACTTTGAGATGGTCAAGAGCCGAACCTCCAACCCAGATCAGCTCGCGACCGAAGACACCCATTCTTTGCTCTGGACGAAATATCTGAAAATGATCCCGCCGCTGGCAGATCCGCATTTCATTTCGTGTCCCCTGCAAGTGGACGGACCAGATATGCGGATTTCCATCAATGCTGACGGGCTCTCCGAAGAAAGCCACATGACGGTTGAGCTATTGGACCAACAGTTTAACGCTCTGCCGGGTTATTCGGGGGACGACTGTATCCGACTCACAAAGTCCGGGCTCCGGCAGCCAGTCACCTGGCGCAGCAAACAATCGTTGGAGAAGTTTGGCCACCCCTTCCGAATAAAGGTCCGTTGGGGAGGGAACAGGTCGGAGGATGCTTATGTCTATGCCCTATATGTCAGTGGGCAAGAGCACGCCTGAGCTAAGAGGACCGTTTTCGGCAGTTGGAAATAATCTCGTTCTTATTCGGGAACGGCAAGGATTTGTAAGAGAAACCAGCGCTGCACCAAGGGCTCTTGTGGGTGCTGTAGTTGTTCATAATCAGGCGCACGTCCAGTTCCCGTGGCACTTCCTTCTTACTTGGGCGAGGGATTTTACAAATTCCCGGCTGCGATGACGCGGAAGGCATTGACCGATCACTTTGCCCGTCAAGTTGTTGAAGGAGGCGAACAGAGTCGTGGTGCCGTGCCGCCCACCGGAGCAGATTTCGGCAACGCCGGAGGCAGGGCAAGGAAAAGTGTCGGAGGTATCGATCGGAAAAGCGACAGTTGCGGTCCTTGGGGACCCGTAGGAGAGGGCGAAAGGCTGCCTGCTGTGGTCGCTGGGAGCACCCGAGACTGAAAACCCGACTGGAAGATCGCATTCAGAGGCCAGCAGTTGGATGTCACCAGTCGCCCGGGAAATCAAAGTGGAAATCCTGGTTTAGATCGGAATCGCTGATCGACTTCGTCGGAATCCCCCAAAGGAGGAGACTGCCATGAAACGTCGTGAGTTTATTAGTGCAGGATCATCTGGTTTGCTAGGGCTAGGTGTTTCGATGTTTTTCGGCGGCTCCGCCAGGGCCGCGAGGATCTCAAGCCTTAATGAGGCACTCGCTGACGTTCAGGACGAGCCAGGACTGTCACGGGTACTCCTGCTCGGAGATTCGATCTCCATGGGCGTAGGAAGTTCCGGTAGTTACCAAGGCTACGAGGCGCCGACGCGAAACTTGCTCAAAGGAATGGCGAACGTCCACGGGATTTCCGGGAACGGCGGGAACACGCAGTTCGGGCTGCAGAATTTACCCAAATGGTTGGGAGAAGGGCAGTGGGATGTAATTCATTTCAATTGGGGGTTGCATGACATCGGCAGGAAACCTGATGGACAGTGCAATGTTCCCGTGGATCAATATGAGAGAAACCTGCGGGAAATTGTCAAGAGGCTGAAAGCAACCGGGGCTACCTTGATCTGGGCGACTACGACGCCCGTCCCGGAAAAAGAAGCGAATAGGGCAGCAAATCGAAGGAACAGCGATGTTATTGCCTACAATTCGGCCGCCCGCAGAATCATGGAAGAGCACCAGGTCGCCATTGACGATTTGTATTCCTTCGCATTGCCGAGACTCAAGGAGATTCAACAGCCTGAAGATGTTCACTTTACTTTTGAAGGCTCTGCAGTGCTGGCCAAACCGGTGGCCGATTCTATTTTGGCTGCGCTTAAGCAACGCAGAAGAATGCCATTCTGAGCAAGGCAGGCTTCGAGGTATTGCAGAGTAAAGGATACATAACGCAGACGAGCGGTAAGCCGGCATCCGGATGCGGTCGCGCAATAGTCCTGTGAGTCAGGCATAAGGAAGTTTCCGAGCTTATTGCAACCGATGATTAGGGGGTATCCAGATGAGAATCTAGCGCAGTATATGCTGCATGGTGAATAATTAAGAGGAACCCTACCCTCGACAATACGTACATTGGCGCAAGTCATTCCTGGAGGATTTCCAGCGCCATTGCATTTTATGAAGGGGGATCAATCTAATGCTTAACGGAAAATCCACGCGGAGGGAC
>JBGOVH010000034.1:0-11351 GCA_041478005.1 Terriglobia bacterium
TCCAGCCCAAGCTTAGTCAAGAGGTAACAGCGGAGCGTGTGGGAATTGATGACAGTATGGCTGGCCAGCACCAACAAAGAGATTGGGCGGGAATCATCGGCCTGGTCCTGAATGCTATTCAGGACCTTCGAAAACCCCCACTCCTCAATCATCGGAATACGTTCTTCTCTCAATCCTGCCCAGGTGTTTGGCGTGCCAGTGAATGACTCCAAAAGCAATACGACCAGCAAACACAGCGCAAATCCAGGGATTATCCAGCGCCTGTAAGACAACCTCCATTGATTCTCCAGGATCACCCATGGAGCCAGAAAAAGGGGGAAAACAAATGGCAGGAAACTGAAGTCACCGGCAGGGGTGCGAACTCCGTAAACTGTCAGCACCACCAGACCGAATCCGTAGTAGAGTATCAAGACCTTAAGCGGTGTGGAGAACAATTCCTTAATCAGGCGCCAGGATCTCAACTGCAATCCGGCCAGCCCAACAACAACTGCCTCCATCGTTACAATCTTCAATGTAGTATGAGTGCGGAGCAAGTTGGCCGGGTAATAGAAGAACCGTCCCAGCAGACCCGTGGCAAAGGGATCACTGCCTACCAACTCCTTTCCGTATTGCTGATAGTTAGACCCAAAGGCTCCGTAATAATGAATTATTTTGAGAACGTCAGGCAATAGCAACAAACCGATGCACGCCCCTCCTGTACCGATCAAGATGGAGTTAGACTTCCAGAAACGTCGCAGCGACTCCCGGTGCCATAGGTCCCACAGCAGATGAAGGCAAACGGGGATGATCAATATCGAGGAGGTCGCCTTGGCCAAGAAACACAAGACAAGCAAGCCACTTATGCCTGCCGTGTGGGCTGGCTTCTCCCAGATCTCTCGGTTCAGCAGCACAGCTAACAGCAGGCTGGTAGACGCCACTGCGGGAAGTTCGGTTCGAAATTCGCGAGCCATGCCCAGGATACTGGGCCAGCAAAGGATGATCAGTGCCGGCCAGGGCCATCCTCCTTTCCAGCCAAGATTGCGGGCCTGTAACTGCACCCCCAATCCCAGCAGAAAAAGCCAAAGGCCGTTTGTCCAGCCCAGTATATCCGGGTAAGAAAATCCCACCAACAACAGGGCCAAGACCCCGGCAAATCTAAGGGCCTTGGATGTCGCTAGCTCGGCGCTGAAGATTGAACGAGGAATCGCTCGCCAGCCCTGGGTTTCCAAAGATCGGAGCATATCGAGAGATTGAGCAAAGTAGGCAGCCGAGTCGTGTCTCAGCGGAGGGTATCCAGGGAAGTGACGTTGCAGCCAATGAGCCTGGCTAAAGGCAATCAAAACCCCTATTAGAAGCGGGCTCAACCAAAAAATAGGTCGATTTAATCCCATCGGCGGCAGATCCAAAACACCTTGAAATAGCCTCTTATGGTGCGGAAAACCTTCATCTTGCTTTTCCCCAGGCGTTGTGCCCCGTCCAAAGGCATAGCAACCTCGGAAATTGTGGCATTGACTTTGATCAGTTTTGCCAACAGCTCCACCATGCACTCAAAGCCTCGGGTCTCGAGCACGTTTGAGCCATAACGCTTACCCAAGCGCTTCAGGACGGGACCATTATATAGCCGAAAAAAAGAACTCATCGTGAGAATCCCATGGATACCCAGAAGCTCTTTTATCAAGGTATTAGCGGCATGGCTCAGGAAGATTCGAATCCATGAAGTTTTCGTAATACCGCCACCATAGGCGTAAGGGCTGGCAAGCACCACCTCGAAACCCTCCAGTCTCCTGGTGAGCATTTGATGAAGGGTCTGAATTCGTGAGGTGTTGTCGCCCTCCAGAGTCACAACCCAATCTGGCTCTTGAAGAATGGCCGCCAGATATCTGAAACCGGTGGCAAAGGCTGCGCCGGGCCCCTGATTTCTTGGATGCTTTAAGACCTCCACATCCATACCACTGCTACCTTCCTCAATCCTTTGCGCGGTGTCATCGGTACTGCCGTCATCGATGAACACTACACGGCACTGAAACTGACTCTGCAAATCCTGGCTGAACGTTTGCAGATTGCCCAGAAGTCTTGGGATGTTAGGGGATTCGTTTAGAACCGGGATAAGGAAAAACAAGCGTGGAAGAGTTTTCATTGGAAGTCAAAGTGCAATCGTTCGCTGGCATTCTTGCAGGACTGGAAACCAGGACTGGTGAGCGGCGCCTGGAACGAGTCCCCCCTTGGAAAAGGGGGGACGATCTAAGACGGACGACCTTCCCCGCTGACCCACGAATTCTTTCACACCTTCAGGGTCGCTCTGCTATCAACGGATAGCTGTTGTTACTCCCCCATCGAGAGAAAACGTTGGGTTGGCTTTTTGGATCTTCGCCAGATTGGCACGGAACCATTCCACTTGAAGGCGCATGCCCTCTTCGAGCGATAACTTCGGTGAATAGCCAAGCAGGTAGCGGGCTTTGAAGATTTCAACTGTCCGGTGTTGTGGATCTTCATAAAGACGGGAGAAGTCTGTATAAGGAATGAATCTGAGTTCAGGCCTTCTTTTCGACTCGCAAAGCCGCCAGATCAAGTACGCCAGGTTGATAATGCTGATTGAAGATGCGCTGCCAACATTGATCACTTCGCCGTTCGCATAGGGCGTGTCAAAGACTCTGAGAGTAGCATCGAGTGCATCGGAGACGTGTGTGAA
Organism: Terriglobia bacterium; assembly: GCA_041478005.1. Lineage (GTDB taxonomy): Bacteria > Acidobacteriota > Terriglobia > Versatilivoradales > Versatilivoraceae > JBGOVH01. The sequence continues at coordinate 2,669 of JBGOVH010000034.1, forward strand.
CGGTCGCATCTGGGTTCCATCTCCGTGAATTGGAATCGGCTGGCCCGTCAAAGCCGCATAGATAATGAGATCCTGAGCGCCGCTCAAATTCGAGAGCCCATAATTCGGACCAAAGACACCAGAGTATCGAATGATGGAAACAGGAAGGTCATATTTTTCCGCATATCCAAAACATAGATGTTCACCGTAAATCTTGGAGATCGCCGAACTCCAGCGATTGACACGCGACTCTCCCAAAACCAAGGCACTGCCTTCGCTAAACGTTGGGTCCGGGTTCTTCCCATAGACATCATCGGTCGAAGCAAAGATCACCCGCGTATTCCTTCTTCGGGCACATTCTAAGACGTACTCGGTGCCTTTCACATTCACTTCAAGAGTTTTTAAGTACTCGCAGTAGCGAGGGATTTTGAGCGCAGCAAGATGGAAGATAACTTCAACTTCAGAGCAGAGCTCCTCCATCCTTTGCCTGTTCAAGATACTTTCCCGGACAAAGGTAAAGGCGTTGTTGTCTAGATGCGGCTCTAGATTCAGACTCTGTCCAAGAGAGAGATCATCAATACCCACCACTTCATAGCCGCGACTGAGCAGAGCCTTTAGCAAATGAGCGCCAATCAACCCGGCAACTCCCGTGATCAGGATCTTCAGTTTCAAGAATCACACCCCTCAGTCACTTGGCGCTGCCAGGCAATTGTTCTTGTTAATCCATCTTCTAATTCCACTTTTGGCTCGAACCCCAGTAACTCGCGGGCCTTTGTGATTTCGGGAACCCGGTTGCGCACATCCTCGTATTTTCCGAACGACTGATAGGAAATGAACTCGAGCTTGGGCTCCCCGCGTCCCGCCAGTTTCCATACCAGGCGAGCAAGGTCAACGATAGTAATCTCCCTGGTGTTGCCAAGATTAAAAATCTCCCCTTTCGCCCTGTCCGAGAACATCGCCCGAAGAATGCCCTCCACCGTATCCTCAATGTAGGTGAAGCTGCGGGTCTGCAGACCATCTCCATGAATTTCCATGGGCTGACCCTTTAAGGCTGCGTTGATAAAGACCGACTGGGGGCCTCCCCACCAGGTCGTGTTCTGGCCGGGACCATAACCACCGAAAAATCGAAGGACCGTGACTGGGACGCCCAGGTCCTCTTGATAAGCAAAGCAGAAGTGTTCGTCCAGGATCTTGGAGACTGCGTAGGCCCAACGTTTCACGTTAGTTTCACCCATAAAAAGATCGTGAGTCTCGGCAAACGGAAGATGAGGATTCTTTCCATAGACATCAGAGGTTGAGGCAAACACAACTCTGGCCCCGTGCTCCGAGGCAGCCTGCAGGATCGATTCCGTGCCGTGAACATTGATCGTCAAGGTATCGAGGGCGTTCCCGTAACGGGGAATCTTAAAGGCTGCCAGATGAACCAAAATAGTTGCACCAGCAGACAAAGACTTGATTGCGGCGGCGTTGCGAACGTCTTCCTGCACAAACTGAAAGTGGGGGTGACCCATGAATTTTTCGATATTCCGGGTTGTGCTCTGAGAAAGATTGTCCACAGCGCAAACCAGGTAGCCTCTAGAGAGCAAGGAACCACATAGATTGGATCCAATAAATCCCGCCGCGCCGGTGACAAGAATTTTTTCGCCTGTCATAAATTCAGTCCCCTTGACTGCAAAACTCGCGAATCGTCTGGGTGATGATATGAATTTCCGATTCCTCAAGCTCCGGGAAGATGGGCAAAGAAATAATCTCTTTCGAGACGACTTCAGCCACTGGATAATGTATTCCCGGGGGTACAAAGTGTCTAAATGCCGGCTGCAGGTGCAGCGGGACTGGATAATGAATAGCATGGGCAATCGCTTTGCCTTTTAAGAACGCGGCTAGAGCATCCCGCCTCGGGGTACGCAGCGAATACTGATGATATACATGCCGGACATTTGGCGCACAATAAGGCGTTACGATCTCTAACTCCTGAAGGGCTTCATTGTATTGCTGTGCAATACGAATTCGTGCTTCTGACCATCTCTCCAAATATTTCAACTTTACATTCAGGATGGCCGCCTGCAGAGTATCCAGCCGGCTATTCACGCCCAGAATCTCATGTTGATACTTCACCTTTGAGCCATGAACGGTGATCATGCGGCAACGTTCGGCCAGCGCAGAATCATTGGTGACCAGGGCGCCGGCGTCGCCGTATGCACCCAGGTTCTTGCTGGGGAAGAAACTGAGACAACCAATATCACCCATCGTTCCGGCATGACGGCCGTTGTAACGCGCACCAATAGCTTGCGCGGAATCTTCGATGACTCTGAGGCCTCTCTCTTTGGCAAGCGAGAGAATCGGTTCCATGTCAGCAGGCTGACCATATAGATGCACAGGAATGATGGCCTTGGTCCTGGGCGTAATTCTTCCGGGAATTTGCTGAGCGTTCAAATTGTAGGTCCTTGGGTCAATGTCGACGTAAACAGGAGTGGCCCCGAGCAATGCAATCGTTTCGGCCGTAGCCACAAATGTAAACGGGGAAGTAATTACCTCATCCTGATGCCCAATTCCCAGCGCCATCATGGCCACCTGCAAGGCGTCAGTGCCTGAGGCGCAGCCTATTGCATGCTTCACTCCCAGGTACTGGCAAAGCCCCGCTTCAAATCCACGCACGGCCGGCCCCATAATAAAATCTGTTGCGGTCAGAACAGACTGAATGGCTCCGTCAACTTCCTCCTTAATCGTGAGGTACTGGCGATGAAGATCCAGCATCTTGATGTGCATGTACTCTCCTTCAGAGGATTTGAAATTGGATTACTCTACTAGCGTTCTGGCCTTCTCCAGGATGAAGTCTGCTTCAATGGTTCAACAACACCTCTGTTATGCGCTCAGCAGTTTGACCATCCCACAAAGGAATCGACCGAGCCTTTTTCCCCTTCTGGTTTAGAATGTCATCCACCAGTAGTAAGATCTGATCTGAATTCAGTCCGACTAAGGTGTTGGTGCCCATATCCACCGTGACGGGCTGCTCCGTAACCTCGCGGAAAGTCAGACAAGGCACGTTTAAGTAAGTGGTTTCAGACTGCACCCCTCCAGAATCAGAAAGTATCCCCAGCGAATGTTTCACCGTAAAGAGAAAATCCAGGTATCCCAAGGGAGCGGTCAGCTTGACGTTGGAACAGGATTGCAGTTCATCCATCAAACCGAACTGCTTTAGATTTCGGGCGGTCCGAGGATGGAGTGGAAAGACAATTGGAGCACGTTCGGAAATACTGTGAACGAGCCGGACAAGCTGCATTAGGTTTTCCTGGGAGTCAACATTTCCAGCTCGGTGCATGGTCATCACAAGGTATGTACCCGGATTAAGGCCGAGTTTCTTAAGAACGGATGAAGAATCGGCTCGTTCCATGAATTGGATCAATGCATCGATCATGATATTCCCAACCAAGAAGACCTTTTCTTTCTCGACTCCTTCACGGAATAAGTTGTCTACACCTGCAGGCTCGGACACAAAAAGAAGATCGGCGACCTGGTCCGTGAGCAGTCGATTGATTTCTTCGGGCATGGTCTTGTCGAAGCTGCGCAACCCAGCTTCTACATGGGCCAGGGGAATTCTCTCTTTGGCACAAACCAGCGCACAGGCCAGGGTCGAATTTACATCGCCGAAAACTACTACCCAGTCAGGCCGGACCTCCAGCGCAACCTCTTCGAAACGCGTCATGACCTTGGCGGTCTGGACCGAGTGACTGGCAGAACCGGCTTCAAGATGAAAGTCGGGGGGGGGCAGCTCCAGATCCTGAAAGAATGCCTCTGACATTGAATAGTCGTAGTGCTGTCCGGTATGGACCAGGAGGCTTTTGATAGATTCCGGGTGGCGGGCAAACTCCCTAAGTAAGGGAGCTGTCTTGAGAAAATTGGGCCGTGCCCCGACAACGCTGACAATGGTTTTGGTCATTCCCGGTGGTTGCCTTTACTGCAGCGGTCGAATCTCTCTTCCAGTCTTTTCATAGGATTCATGGCAAGAGCCGCATTGGGTCCGGCTGTCGCCGTTTGAAAAGTGAATTCGATTGCCGCATTGGCAGACCCAACCGGTCTGCCTCGCGGGGTTGCCAACAACCAGGCCATAATCAAGGACATCCTTTGTGACGACAGCCCCGGCCCCAACAAAGGCATAACGACCGACTGTATGCCCGCAGACAATGGTGGCGTTGGCACCAATGGATGCGCCTTTCTTAACCAGGGTCTGCTGGTATTCGTTACGGCGGACAATGTGGCTGCGGGGATTGATAACATTCGTGAAAACCATGGACGGCCCCAAGAAAACGTCATCTTCACAAATCACCCCGGTATAGATCGAGACGTTATTTTGCACTTTGACATTCTCTCCCAAAACGCAACCCGGGGAGACTACCACATTTTGGCCGATATTACAGTTCTTCCCGATCTTGCATTCCTTCATGATGTGCGAGTAGTGCCAGATCTTCGTTCCCTTGCCGATCTCACAAGGATGATCCACACTGCTAGTGGGGTGGACGAAGTATTCTGCAACAGTCGTCCCGTCCGAGTGTGATTCCAGATCCACACCGTTGCCATTCTGTTCCAGCGATTGTTGGCATGCATTCAGGATCTTCAGGACTCTCAAGCCCTCTTCTCCATCGGTCCTGGGAACTTGCCGGGACTTCATGCACTCAAGAAAATGAACACATTCTTCCAATAGCGGCTCTTTGCTCTCGAATTCTACTGAGATTCCCACGGCTTTTTCAGATACAGGCTGACGATTGACCCAATTGATACGGTGCGGGTAGACGACCAGTTTTTGTGTGGACGCAACGTCGTCAAAAACCGCCATCTGCTGTTCCCCAATAACAACCAGCTTCTGTTCTTTGAAAGGATGCAGCCAACTCACATAAATGTGAGCATTGGCGCCGCTCCTAAACTGAAAGGTGCTGACGGTCACATCGGCAATCGAACGGTGCAGATAATTCCCTCCCTGGGAAGAGACCCGCGTGGGCATTTCATTCAACAATCCCAAGATCGCAGAAATATCGTGCGGAGCGAAGCTCCAGAGAATGTTTTCTTCTGTCCGAATCCTCCCGAAATTCAAACGATTCGAATAAATGTAATTAATCTTTCCCAGCTCTCCCTGCTGCACCATTTCCTTAAGCTTTTGCAGGGCAGGGTGGTATTGAAGGAGGTGCCCAACCATCAAAATCCTGTTTTGCTTCCTGGCCAGCTCTACCAGTTCTTCCCCCTCGGAAACCGCAAGAGCCAGGGGCTTCTCAATAAACACATCCTTCCCCGCCAACAAGGATTCTTTGCCAAGCCGAAAATGGGTTTCAGCCGGAGTGGCAATCACAATCCCATCAATTTCCTTGTCCATCGTGAGATCACTCAGCAGGGGAGTAATTCTTAGATCCGGGAATTCCTGCTTCAGTTTTTGTGCACGAGAGTCATCCGACTCACATAGCACAGAGAGCGCACCCAGCTTGGACCAGACTCGCAAATGGTTCTTGCCCCAAGCTCCGGCTCCGATCAATCCGATTTTCATGAGGTCTCCCAAAAACAAGAATTACCGCGAATAAACGCAAACTAAGGCGAAAGAAGCGATTGGCACCGCTATTTTAAATCGACGTGTCTAGATTGCGTCAGTACCCCCCATTTGGGTTAGATTCGCGTTCATTTGCGGCTTCATAATTTCGGCTTAAACCAGGCTAATTTCTTGCAGCTGAAATGCCAAACGCCGATGGTCCTTTGATCCAAAATGAGACGGAATGAAATGCTTATTGGTGGTCAAGCAAACTTCCAGCAAATGAGCACCGAGGAATTCCTCAGAGAGCGGATGATCAATTTCAAAATGGTTTGTCCTTTTAACTTTCCTCTGTTCAACCAGTTTGCCGTTGATACGGACCTTTATCTTTAGAGGCAAGGCCTGGTCTGGAACTTGATAGGTGCTGCCAACTACTCGAAGGTTGTGCTTATCTCTCCACTCCGGAAAAAGGAAATAGGATTTGTCAGAAACCCAACCGTCTGGGAAAGGGCTTGGTTGTGACAGTCGCGTCACTCTTTTGAAGATGACATTTCGGACCACCTTTCCGGAGAAAACTCCTAACTCTTCCAACCATCGCCAATTCGCCTGGGGGAATCGGCGGCGGAACTTCACAAGAAACTGCTCCACATAAGGATCCCAGCCATAGTTAAAAAATGCAGGGGGAAAACGGCGATCGCCGTGCATACGCATAATACAAACCAATTCTTCCAGCCTTTTCATCCCACCAGAAAAGGTTTTGGCCGTAGCGTATTCTCGCAGGTTTCCCAAGTATTCCGGGATATAAGCTATTTTGAAGCGCTTGCCAATGCGGATCCATAGGTCCCAGTCCATCCCGTAATGCAAGGATTCATCCAGCATAGGAATTTCATCAAAAATTTTCTTTCGTATGAAAACGGTCTGCTGCAGAATGTAATCGCCGTAATAAATGAGGCGCCAGAGATTAAAAGGTTCCGTTGCAGGAAACCGGCCTTTAAGATTGCCCTTCTCATCCATCAAATACCCCTCACCATAAACCATCATCACATCCGGATGCTGTTCCAAATAATCTACGGCTTTTGAAATCGCGCCAGGCACGAAGGTATCATCCGAATTCAGCCAGCCAACAATTTCTCCCTTAGCCATCCGAAAGCCTTTGTTGATTGCGTGTGACTGCCCTCGGTCTGACTCTGAGATCCAATGGAGCTTACCCTCGTACTTTCGCAGAACCGCCAGGGTATGGTCGGTGGATCCCCCGTCTATGACGATGTACTCCAAATTCTCATACTCCTGGGAAAGTACACTTTGAATGGTTTCTTCGATGAACTGCCCTTGATTGAACGAAGGCGTGATGATTGAAACGAGCGATTTAAGTGCAGAGGCCATCAAAGTTTTTCCGCGAATAACTTCTTGAGCAACTTCCCCGGGTGAGAGAGGAGATACGCAGTCCTGTAAAGCACAGATTCCCCCAGCGCAACTAATTCTGCGCGAAGTTGAAGGATGAGCCGCTCCTTCTCGTGGATTTCTTGCTCCTTCTCGTGGATTTCTTGCTCTTTTTCGTGGATCTCTCGATCTTTTTGTGCAGCGGAAACTAACTCCCGCTCCTTCTCTTTGGCTTGCAAGAGTACCGAGTCGTAGTCACGAGACTTATCAAGCACCGTGAGCCAATCTATGGAATGTCTGTGCGCAAAAATCTTCAGTGAGGCCTGGAGTCGCTCCGGGTAAAAAATGATGACGTCATTGATAACTGTGATTTCGTGATCGGAGCTCATCAAGTAGAGTTTCCTGATCACTTGGTCAAAGCTCGGCCAGTCGTCCACTTCGTATGGCGCGGGTGGAGCACAAAAAAACAATCGAGCATCATCGATCACAATCACACTTTGAATGTTGAGTTTTGAGATCGCATGGAGTTCCCTCAATAAGGGACATTGAGAATGAGCGCCGGCAGTTTTTTCATCAGCGCACCAGTGAGCATCCAGCCAGTAAAAGACTGAACGGTCACAGAGGTCACCAATGAATTCTTTCATGACCACAGCAGAATCCCCGTGCAGCAAATGGATTTTTTCATTACTTCCAAATCTTTCCGCAACGGTATCGTGATAGTCTTGTGAGGCCTCGATTGTGTATATCTTCTGGAAGAAGGGCAATGCCTTTTGAATGGTTTCGCCTTCAAACGTTCCTGTTTCAACGAAAATTTCCAGCGGCAAGTCTTTCTTTAAGATTTCGATGAGGTTTGGATCGATAGAGAAGTGGACGGCACCCATTAATATCAGTTCCCCTTGTCAATTGGCACGTTTCGAATTTACTCTGATTAGATCGATGATCAAGTCTTTCCTGCAAGCGAAGGTGTCTTTCGCAAGATCCTTTTCAAGACAATTCTTGGATTCAATAGTGCAAATCCCAACCGGTAAGCCCTGGATCTCCGCAAATCACTTAGTTCCCTATCTAAATGATTGATGAGTCCCAACCTCTGCTCGGCAGCATTCAGGACACGGTTGATCTCTTCATCTTTCTCTATGGCAGCTGCACTCAAACGGGAAATTTCCTCATCCTTCTCTTTGGCAGCCTCAATTAAATTGGAAATTTCTCTATTTGCTGCCTTGAATCCCATCAACACAGAATCATAATCTCGCGATCTATCCAAAACGGTCAGCCAGTTTATTGACTGTTCATGGGCAAAAGATCTCACGGCATTCCGGAGAGTGACAGGAAAATAAAGAATTGTGTCGTTAACCACCATGAACAGGTGATGGGAAGACAAGCAGTGGAGTTTCTTGACTAAGGAATCAAAGTCTGGCCATTGGCTGACCTCATGAGGCGCTGGCGGAGGACAGAGGAACAATCTGGCGTCGTCAATTAGGATGACGCTCTGCGAGTTCAAAATATCCATTGATTCCAGTTCTTGCAGCAGAGGGCACTGTGAACTCTTACCGGCACTTGCATCGGCCTCACACCAGTGGGCATCGAACCAGTAGAGGACTGATCTGTTTCTCAATTGGGGGAATAATTGCCGCAAGAATCTTGGAGAATCATCCAGATACAGATGTATTGCTGGATCCTTATTGAATCTCTCCGAGGCGCTGGCAAAGTACTTTTCAGAAGATTCAACGGAGTGAATCTCCTCAAAGTATGGCCGGATTCTCTGTACCGCCTCTCCTTCGAACGTGCCAGTTTCGACGAATACCTCCAATGGCAGAA
>JBGOVH010000024.1:0-12074 GCA_041478005.1 Terriglobia bacterium
ATTCTCATAGATCCGGATTTCATCTTTCCTAATATCGGTTACAAGGCGCCCCTTCTTATCTAAAACCGAAAAGGGGATATGAACCAAATCAAAATCAGCTGCCGCCGTTCCTTTGGCCTCTGGCAGCGGAACAGACCTATCCGATTGCGAGAACGGTTTGAAGTTATAGAACAGCCAGAAGCCGATGATCAAATAAAGAGCGAATCGCTTTCTCAATGATTACGTCCCCGTAAGAGTTAAAAAAATAGAAAACCTGATCGAAATTATAGGGTGATGGGTAAATTCAGTCAACCTTGGTGCTTCCCCACTATATGATCGCAAAATGTTCACGAATTCTTTTGAGAAAAAGTTCTAGTTCTTCAGGAAGACCGCGTGAAAAACACAGTGGCGTATGTGAGCGTGGGTGTTTGAATTCAAGCCAGGCAGCATGGAGAAAATATCGCTCCAAAGTCAACTGAGAGCCTAGCATTCCAGGCAGGAGAATCCGTTCCCGCGCACCGTAAAGGGTGTCCCCCACGACGGGATGCTTAATGGAACTCAAGTGCACGCGGATCTGATGAGTTCTTCCCGTCTTAATGCTCAATTGCAACAGGGTAAATCTCTTGAATTTTTCCAAGACGTCGTAATGTGTGTAAGCCTCGCGAGCATGCGAGCCGCGAGTGGTCATCTTAGCACGGTGAACGCGATGCCTCCCAATGGGAGATCTGATTTCGCCAGAATCGAGATCTACATCTCCATGTACCAGCGCAATATACTTCTTTGTCACCACTCGAGACTGGAATTGGTAGGCAAGATTGACATGGCTGATGTCGTTTTTTGCGACCACCAACAGTCCGGAAGTCTGCTTGTCCAACCGATGAACAATGCCGGGTCTGTCGCAGCCTCCGAATTGAGAAAGCTCGCGAAAATGATGCAGCAACGCATTGACAAGCGTCCCATGAGTAGCTCCGGCTCCTCGATGCACGACCATTCCGGCGGGTTTGTTGATGACTGCGAGATCTTCGTCTTCGTAAACAATATCCAGCGGAATTGACTCTGGGAAAACCTTAACCAATGGCAGATCCGGCAAATGGACTGTAATTTCCTCCTGACTCCTGATTTTGTGTCCTGCCTTAACAAGCTTCCCATTGACCAGAATCCTTTGTTTTTCTATCCACTTCTGAATTTGGGAGCGCGTCCTTTCAGGAAGTGCCTCGACCATGAATCGATCTAGCCGTTTGTTCAGATCTTTGTCCTGAGCGGTGATGATCACGATTTTGGAGGAGCGGAGTCCATCGATGTCGTCAATCATTGGCAGGGATTGGGAATCAAGCGGGTTTCGGCTGAGCTGCGCGTTTCAGAGTGAAGAAGAGGAACGCAGCTAAGCTGATCATCAAGACACTAATGAACTGCGAAGTGGAAAGAAGACCGTTCAATACAAATCCTCGTTCCGGGTCGCCTCGAAGAAACTCAATGAGGAAACGCGTGATCGAATATAGAGCCAAGTAAGAAATGAAAACTTGTCCGTCAAAATGCTTGTGTTGGAGACGTCGCCATAAGATTCCGAAGATAATCAGGCTAGCCAGCGATTCGTAGAGTTGCGTCGGGTGGAGTGGGGTCAAGATCGGCACTCCCACAGTTTCGTGGCTATAGGGATTCTTGAAGGTCACTGCAAAGGGGAGGCTCGTGGGTTTTCCATAACAACATCCTGCTGCAAAGCATCCAAGTCTTCCGATTGACTGTCCTAGTGCAATTCCCGGTGTAAAAATGTCTGCCATTTTCCAGATGGGCAGATGCTGCCGCCGGGAGAGCGTGAGGCCTGTAATTACAGCAAGAATGAATCCTCCATAGTAAACGCCTCCTGACCTTAATGTTGTCAGAGAAAAAATTTCGCCTGGGTTTTGGACGTAGTAGTTAAGCTCCGTTATGAAAAGCAGTAGCTTCGAGCCCACCAATGAGCTAATGGCTATATACAAACCGAGATCATAGGCTTTAGATTTTTCAACCCCCTCCAACTGGGCCGCTTTGCCGCTAACCCATAGTCCGAGAATAAAAGCGAGAGCCAACAGGAAACCATAAGTGTGAATCACCAGCCAGGAATATTCGAAGAGCTTTGGGAACAATGAGGAGTCCTATTTGAAGAAAAATTATCTCGAATTCCGAGTCGACTGACCGCAAACAACAGGACGAGGGCCCTTGCTCTACAATGCAGCTGCCCGGTCCACTGGAGACTTTTGGACCAGAATCATCAACAATAGAAGACAGATGCCCACTGTTATGGAAGAGTCTGCCACATTAAAGGTTGGCCAATGATAGCTGCCGTAGAAAGCATCGATGAAGTCAGTGACATAGCCGTAAAGAATGCGGTCATAAAGGTTCCCTGCGGCTCCACCCAGCACAAGCATCAGCCCCAGTTGTAACTCCCAGTTTTGGACTGGGTGACGGAGAGAGAATCCAAGGATAGCTATCAGGGCAACCCCAGAGGTGAAAGTCAATAAGTAGGGTGTCCAGGCAGATTCACTGTTCGCAAAAAACCCAAAGGCAACGCCCGTATTTCGAGTGTGGGTTAATTCCAGAAATCCCGAAATGATCACTCTGGATTCATGAAGGAAAAGATGCTTCTCGACCAAAGCTTTGGTGAACCGATCCAGTACCAAGACCAGTAAGGAAACAGAGAAATAAAGACACCGCCCTATCATGAAATGACGCTGGCTCTTGGCCGTAGTTGGGCTTGAAGCTGATGGTTCTAGCATTATTGGTTGCGATTACCCGACTGGCAGCGGGGGAAATCGTTTGATAAGCGTCCTCTGAGCATTAGACACCGCTGCCCGAGGAATCCGAGTCAAACCCCATCTCTCGCAGCGAAGCCGAGCATTTGGGACAGACCGTTTCAAAGCGCGGGTCCGCTCCGATGTTTGGAGAATAATTCCAGCAGCGCTCACATTTTTCTCCGTCGGCTTTCATCACAAGGACCTTCAGCTCATCTGTTTGATGAAAGTATTTTCCAGCTTCCAGGTTCTCAAGAATCTCGGCCTGAGAAACGATGAACAGAGACGGCAGGAAGCTCGCGTAAGTTTTCAAGAGCTGGAGAGTTTCTCCTTTGGACTCGATTTTCACCTTAGCTTCGAGGGAAGTGCCGATGAACTTGTCCTTGCGAGCGACCTCCAGAATCTTCAGAACTTCACTCCGAACCGCAATCAACCGGTCCCACTGGCCCAGCCTTTCCAAGGTTTCCTGAGAGAATCCTTCAATCAATCGGTCAGCCGGAATAAACTGAGCAACATGGACACTTTCCTCCCGATTCTCAATTTGAGGGAGATACTGCCAAATCTCGTCACATGTAAAGCTGTAGATCGGAGCCAGTGCGCGAGACAAAGACTCCAGAATACGCAACAAAGCGGTCTGTGAAGACCTGCGAAGACCGGAATTGGGTGCAGCTGTGTAGAGACGATCCTTCAAAATGTCAAAATAAAATGCGCTCAAATCAATTGTGACAAATTCATTGACTGCGTGATATATGCGATGAAATTCGTAGTCCTCGTACCATTGATAAACCCGTTTCAACAAACGATATGTTTGGAGCAATGCCCATTGGTCGAGTTCTGAAAGACCCTCGGTCGCCACCGCATGCCGGGTAGGAGAAAAATCTGAAAGGTTTCCCAGCATGAAGCGGGCAGTGTTCCGGAATTTTCGATAAGCTTCCGAAAGGCGGATCAGCATATCGTTGGAAATGCGAACGTCTTCTTTAAAGTCGCTCGAAGCCACCCACAATCGCAGAATCTCAGCTCCATTTGCTTTCACGATAGTCTGGGGTTCGATAACGTTGCCGACAGATTTTGACATCGCCTTCCCCTCAGCATCGAGAGTCCACCCGTGGGTAAGAACCTGACGGTAAGGAGCGCCGCCGTGAATGCCCACGCCCACCAGCAGGGAGCTGTGAAACCAACCACGATATTGATCGGCTCCTTCAATGTAGACATCCGCCGGCCAAGGCACATCCACGCGCTTGTCTAACACGGCTTCATGGCTAGAGCCGGAATCAAACCAAACATCGAGAATGTCCGACTCCTTGCGAACGTTGCTGCCGCCACAATGCGGACAGCCGGCACCGGGTGGCAGCAACTCTTCAGGTGAACGTTGGAACCAAGCGTCTGAACCTTCTTTCTCGAAGATTGCCACCACATGATCCAAAAATGGCTTTTCAAGGATCGGTTCATTACAATCTTCGCAATAAAAAACAATGATGGGAACTCCCCAAACTCGCTGGCGCGAAATGCACCAATCGGGGCGGTTGGCAATCATGCTTGAGATGCGCTCTTCGCCCCACTCCGGCAACCACCGAATCTGGCGAATGGCTTCCAGCGCTGACTGCCTTAGGCCATCGTGCTCCATGGAGATAAACCATTGGGGAGTGGCCCTAAAAATTACAGGGTTGTGACAGCGCCAGCAGTGCGGATAAGAGTGCGTGATCTTCTCCGTGGCTAATAGCGCCCCTTTTGACTTGAGCAGTTCCACTATGACAGGATTTGCCTTAAACACATTCATTCCGGAAAGAAATTCCGTCCCTTCGACGAATTGACCACGACTGTTCACCGGGCAGTAGATGTCCAACCCATAGGCTTTGCCTAGTGCATAGTCTTCGTGCCCGTGGCCTGGAGCTGTGTGAACGCAGCCTGTTCCCTGCTCCAACGTTACGTGATCTCCCAGAACGAAAAGAGAATTTCTCGCAAGAAAAGGATGCTGGGCTTCCAATCGATCGAGCTGCGCACCCTTGAATTGGGCCAATACTCTTTCCGGAATGAAACCGCACTTTTTGGACGTTGTCTCCAATAGGTCTGAAGCAACAATAAAGACCTCTCCTTGCGTCTCAACAGCCGAATAATCCAGATGAGCGTTGAATGCGATGCCTAGATTTGCTGGCAGAGTCCAGGGCGTGGTGGTCCAGATAATAACAAAGGCCTTCTTATCTTTTAGGCTGCCGTCAATCGGTGAAAGGTCAGAGAGTACCGGGAACTTCACGTAGACAGATGGGCTCGAATGGTCGGCGTACTCGACTTCTGCTTCAGCCAGTGCAGTCTGACAAGAAATACACCAATGAACGGGCTTGAGCCCCTTGTAAACCGACCCCTTTTGCACAAACCTGGAAAAGGTTCGGGCGATGGTTGCCTCGTATTCGTTACTCATCGTCAAGTAGGGATTGTCCCACTCCCCTAGGATTCCCAAACGCTTGAACTCTTGCCGCTGCAACTCTACAAATTTCGCGGCGTAGTTCCGGCACTCGCGCCGAATTTCAACCAGCGACATGCCCGCCTTCTTTTTCCCGAGGGCTTGATCAACCTTGATCTCGATGGGAAGGCCGTGACAATCCCAACCCGGAACATAAGGAGCGTTAAAGCCCAGCATGGTTCTAGATTTGACAATGAAGTCTTTCAGGATCTTGTTTTCTGCATGCCCTAAGTGAATGTTTCCATTGGCATAAGGCGGACCGTCATGCAACGTGAAGATAGGGGAGCGCACGCGGCTATCACGAATTCTCTGATAGAGGCTCATCTTTTCCCATCTCTCGAGCATTTGTGGTTCGGAACTGGGCAGGTTGGCCTTCATCGGAAAATGAGTTTTTGGCAAGTTCAAGCTGCCTTTTAGATCCACAAATTGCTCCTTTGAAGCCTGTCTACCAAGTTCGGCCGGTATAACAAAAACGCTGATTATAGACGATGTTAAGGGAATTGTCCACGGAACCCAAGGCCTCCTTTTTCGGGGACATTTTGCTTTTCATTTCTCTTGAGTATGCTAGAATTGTTGCGGACACTTTAAGTATTGGTCGCCCTAGAAAGCTTAGCTCTAATTTCAAAACTTAACGGCTGAAACAGAGGCAACCTTGTAGCTGCGGCAGGCCGTCTAAGGGAATTGCTTTTCGCATTGGTAAGTAGTCGTGGCACAGTTGGAGTACCCATGAATCAGATCGAAGAACAAAAGAGTCTTGTGGAATATTTGGAAGCGGCCTTAAACGAGGCTAGGACGAGATCTGCCGCCAGTCCGGAAAAGATTAACCGAATTGAGCAGGAGATCAAAGAGGCTCGGGCAGAGTATGAACGGCTTTTCAAAGGAACAAGCAGGACTGCGGAACTCTCTCGTCCGGATGTTAACCGCCCGGCACTTGAGCCGTATCAAGGTCCTCAATTTGACTTTGATTTGCAGGTTAAGTTTGAGCCGCGGCTTAAAACCTTTCTAAATAATTTCAAATCGATTTTTGCTCGTGAGGAAAAGGTTTATCACGTCACAGCCAAACCGATTGAAACCGATTTATTCATCGAATCGATCCCTTGGTACAAGACTCTAGGCCAGAATCTGAAATCAGTTATCCGTCCTGAACCTAAAGTCTATTCTGCAATTACTTCCAGGCCGATCGATACAGACTTGATTCTGGAAACCCTGCCGTGGTACAGGACGGTTTTTTCACAGCTCAAGTACTTTTTTGTTAAAGAGGAACGTCCAGAGATTCAGATCACGGCCGCGCCTGTTGAAGTAGACGAGATTTTTAAAGAATATAAGTTTCGATCGACTTCACTGCTTTACTCCACTCTGATTCATGCGGCGTTGGTGGCTGGCATTTTGTTTGTTCCTATGATGTTGATGAAGAGTGACAAGAAGAATTTGGCGCACACGACTCTTTTCGAACCCACAGAATTACTTCTGAACTTGCCACCAATGCCTGACAAATCAGGCGGGGGGGGTGGCGGTGGACGCCGTGAGCCTATTCCAGCCTCAAAAGGAAAACTGCCTCGCCCTTCAGACACTCAATTGACTCCTCCCACGCCAAAAATAGTGAACCTCGACCCAATTCTTCCCGTCGAACCGACTGTAGTAGTCCCTCAGCTCTCCAGTTTGCCAACCTTGAATCTGCCAAACTTTGGGGATCCAACTGGCATTCCTGGACCCCCTTCAAGCGGTCCTGGCACTGGAGGCGGTATCGGCACAGGCACAGGGGGTGGAGTGGGCCCCGGTAAAGGAGGCGGAGTCGGCCCAGGAGAAGGCGGGGGTATCGGTGGTGGAGTTTTCCGGGTTGGCGGTGGCGTTAGTGCCCCTTCGATCTTATACCGAGTAGAGCCCACCTATTCTGAAGAAGCGCGCAAAGCAAAATACCAGGGTGTAGTCGTGCTTTCGGCTATCGTTCGCAAGGATGGCACTATCGAGATCCTGAAGGTAATTAGAGGGCTTGGTCTGGGCCTGGATGAAAACGCAATTTCTGCGCTAAAACAGTGGAAGTTCCGGCCGGGAATGCGTAACGGAATTCCGGTGGATGTGGCTTTGAACATAGAAGTGAACTTTTCTTTGAGGTAAGCACTCGTCCTAATGGGGGACTAGAAAAGATGTCCATCTTCATTCCTCCGTGCGTTTTTCGTCCTGCTCACCTCGTCATCCCTATCCAATAGCCTGTAAGTCAAATTGAGCGGATTCACTCGAGCTTCGTTCAATCGACAAGCCCAGTGGAGATGCGGCCCCGTCACTCGCCCGGTAGCGCCAACTTCAGCAATCACTTGCCCTTTCCTCACGTTCTCTCCTTGTTTGACCAGGATCTTCGAACAGTGGCCGTAGAAAGTATAGAGCCCTAGACCGTGGTCCAGCACAACTGTATTGCCGCTGAAGAAGAGGTCTTCAGCCAGGACGATCATCCCGAAATTGGCCGCTTGGATGGGAGTTCCAATCCCCGCCTGGAAATCTACTCCGGAATGTGGACTGCGCGGTTGATTATTGACAATACGCCTCCTCCCAAATGCGCTGGTTAGTTCGCTGGCAACCGGCTTTAGGAATCGTCCCTGCCAGAGCCGTTCCGCGGACTCGGCTTTCCAGATTGCCTCCAACCTTCGTGCCTCTTCCTCAGCCCGTTTTGCGTCTTGAGCTTCCGGAGTCACGTATTTCTCTTTCACGGTGATACGTTGAACCGAAAATTTCTTGTATAGTACGGTGACGCTATCTTCTATCTTCCCAGTTTCACCGTTTTCAAAATGTAAATCCGCTTGAACAGAATATCGGCCCGGCTTCATTTCCAAATCAATTCCGGCCAGCCCTTCCCACTTTTCTCGATTGTTGTCACAAGTAAGAATTATCCTTCGGCCAGCAAAGGAAGCTTCTATTTGTCTAGCTGCAATTGAGCAAAGGATCCGAATTTTGAAAACCTCTCCGGGGAAGAACCGCCTCCCCGAAACTTCGATTCTCGCATGGACCCCTGGCTTTTGTGCTGGGCTTGCATGAGCCAATCTCGGCGGGATCAGCAACATTGCAATGAGGATCAATCTACATCGCAAGTATTCTTTTCGTTTCCTGCAAAGGATAGGATCGTACTGCAAAGCAAAAGGCATTAATTGGAGTCAAATTAGAAAATTTCTTTGCAGAAAAGTACGAAAGGAACGAATCAAGCAGGAAAGCAATCTTGAGCAAAGTCCACTAATTATTCTTGTGAAGTGCAATCGCCGCTGATTCATACATGAGCTTGGCGGTATCGGAAAGAGTGTATAATGTTTGCCTGCGTCTTTCCTGGCGGTTCTTCAGCTCCGCTTCAGCTCGCACGCCCTCCACGTCAGCTTTCTTGATCTGGGCTTCAGAGGTCTGCAGGTAATCTTCCAGTTCGTACTTCGTAGAAATCAGAGTCTCTTTGCAATCCAGCCTTAGCGCTTCACCAGACTGCTGACATTTCTGAAGAGTTCTCTGATTGGAAGCAAGTGGCAGCAGCGACCCCTCGATCGGATCTGTTCGTTGCGATCTCAATAAAGCCTGCATCTGACTGGCCGCGGTCAGTTGATTCCGAATCTTTTCTTTCATCTCCATATAAAACTTAGCGCGTTGAGAATAAGAGTCGAGATCCTTGTTAGCTTCTTCGTAAGCTGCCAACATTAACATTTGGATTAATGGAGGGACATCTGAGTCTTGCAGTTGTCGGTTTCGGGAACTCACATGCATTACCCATTCACCCCAATTGGCCAGAAAATCAGTGCGTCCTGGATCTTCGACGAGCATTGCCGACCATTGTCTCAGCTTTCTCAACTCAGCTTCTTCTGGTTTCCAACGCCCAAGTATCGACCTGATGTCCAGAGCCGGAATATCTTTTACAATCATTCGAGCCTGATCCAGGCTGAGGTTTGGGGGTGGAAGAGCTGGTTTGGGCTTGGATGGCGGAACTTTCTTGGAGCTCGATTTTGACGCTGTCTTTTTTGTTCCAGCACTCCCCTCGTCATTCCTGGCCTGTGCCCGGCCTGTTGAACTGTTATTTAACAATAAGAAGACGACTGCAATGCCAATAACCGGCGTCCTGCCTAAAATTTTGCCCGTGCTCATAATCTTCCTCCGTTGAGGTTTAAGCCCTGAGAGGGTGGCTGCCCATCACTCCAATTTCCACCCCTACTTGAATTTCGACCTGCTGATCAACTCACTTTAAGAGTAAAATGATGTTGCATTTTGGGATTGAGTTGTGGATATTGGTTCATCGGATTGCAATCCTCTTTGTAGAGTCTACTGTTTTTAGGACCCACCCAAAGCATCATTATCGGAGTTCCTTCCAAAAAAGGAGCGTTGCTTGAGTTTCACAAAGACAGTCTACAGCCAACCCTAGTGTCCATCCAGAACCTCAGACAATTTCTTCAGATTCTTCGGCAGGAAAAAGATCTGGCTACAATCGAGGTAGAGGTTGATCCTTACCTGGAGGCTGCCGAAATCCATAGGCGAGTCATTGAACGAGGCGGACCTGCCCTGCTGTTTAGTCGCATTAAGGGAAGCCCTTTTCCAGCTGTTACCAACCTGTTTGGTACAGCCAAGAGAATTGAACTGGCTTTTGGCTTGCGTCCGCTGCAACTGGTCCGTCAGGCAGTCCACCTTGCCGAAACCCTCTTTCCGCCAAGACTCTCCACGTTTTGGGCGAACCGTAACCTCGGCCTCGAGGCGCTCAAGCTTGGGACAAGGGAAGTAAAGCAAGGTCCAGTGCTGGAAGTTGTCGAAGAATCGGCCGATCTGAACAGGCTTCCCATCTTGACTACCTGGCAGCAAGACGGTGGTCCCTTTCTCACCCTTCCGTTAGTTTATACCGAACATCCGAGGGATAGGCGTCACAATCTTGGGATCTATCGGATGCAGCGATATGACGCAAAAACCACCGGCATGCATTGGCAAATTGCCAAGGGAGGAGGATTTCACTATTCGGCAGCCGAGCAGCTTGACGAGCCGCTGCCGGTCAGCGTTTTCCTGGGGGGACCACCCGCCTTAGTTTTGGCTGCCGTGGCGCCGTTGCCAGAGAATGTGGGCGAGCTCATGATTGCTTCTTTACTTGTCGGTGAGCGTATCTCCATGATCCGCCCTGCTATGAGTCCTCACCCGATACCGGCTGAAGCAGAGTTTGTTTTGCAGGGGAGCGTGACGCCACGTGAACGCCGTCCTGAGGGCCCATTCGGCGATCATTATGGGTACTACTCGCTAAAGCATGACTATCCAGTTTTCCGAATCCACAAAATATTCCGTCGGCGCGATGCCATCTATCCGGCAACTGTAGTAGGCAAACCGCGACAGGAGGATTTCTTCATTGGAGATTACCTCCAGGAGTTGCTCAGTCCGCTCTTCCCAGTGGTCATGCCGGGAGTGCGTGATTTGTGGAGTTACGGAGAAACTGGGTTCCACTCCCTGGCTGCAGCCGTGGTAAAGGAACGTTATAGTCGGGAGGCCATGACCTCAGCTTTCCGCATCCTGGGAGAGGGACAGCTTTCATTAACCAAGTTCCTCATTGCGACCGACAGCGCCGTGGACTTGAAGAATTTTCCCAAGTTGCTCACTCATGTCCTAGAGAGAGTTCAATGGGAAACCGACCTGTTCGTTATCTCGAACCTCTCAATGGATACTCTGGACTATTGCGGCCCGGAGGTCAACAAAGGCAGCAAAGGCATTCTGCTAGGTCTGGGCCAGCCCGTGCGAACGCTTCCGTTACAGTTTGAGGGCAAAATTCCAATAGATGTCCGCGAGATCGAAGCGTTTTGTCCAGGGTGCTTGGTTGCCAGCGGATCAAAATACGAAATAGAACCGAATCAGGCCCAGCGACTGGCACAATGGCCAGGGTTTGCCGATTGGCCTTTGATCATTCTTGCGGACGACGCCTCTATTGCCACATCAGCGCCGCTTTTCCTTTGGACTGTGTTCACCCGTTTTGAACCTGCAGGCGATATCTATGCAGCTCAAACCGAAGTTCGCCGCCACCACCTCTGCTATCGAGGCCCCATCGTCATTGACGCCCGAATGAAGCCAACCTACCCAGCCGAGCTCTTCTCCGACCCCGAAGTCTCTCGAACTGTAGACCAGCGATGGAAACAGTATTTCCCTGCAGGCTTTTAAAAAAGCATTGACCATGGGGAACGCGGGGAAATAGGGGAGACTGCCGTTCAATTACGGCTTTCTGGGATTGTAAGGCGTAGTCAACTTCAAGCTTCCAGCAGAATACAATGGATATCCATGGGTTCAATCTTGACTCTTGCGTTTCCATTCTGCTGAGGAAGTTCCTCCCCGAACAGGTCACGTGCGGATTTGAAGCCAGCAAGTGAAAATGTTTCTTCAATGATTTCTCGAGTCGTGTTGAACAAGAACCAGGCAGTTTTCTTTCCTAGAACGCGCTGGCGCCTTTGCAGTTTTCCAACTCTATCCAGTGAAATCCCCGCCCGTCGCAGGATGCTTGTGAGGAAGGCTCCATTCCGATGATCGTTGTAACTGAGCTCTGCATGTCCTAACAACGTCCCAATGAGGTAGGCTTGACCCTTTCCATAGCGGTTGACACAACCAGCGACGTCATCTTCGATCATGAGAATTGGCTTGGCACTTGTGGGTAACATTGTCTGCAAATAGTAAGCCGGGAATACCCGATGTTCTGCAAACTCTCCGACTCCAAACAGCTCTTGATACTGCATCGAATCACCATATCCAACGGCAGTTCCGGTCCACTTCGAGTGGTCATCCGGTTCACGAATGACGGCAACTCGTTTGTGAGCGCACCCGAAAAGTTCCTGAACACCGGGCGCCTGCTCGCTCGGGAAGCCAAATCCGTAATTGCTGAACCGCCCGGGACAGGC
>JBGOVH010000316.1:0-4403 GCA_041478005.1 Terriglobia bacterium
GCTTGTTTCCGTGATGATGAGAATGTTGGCGCGCTCATGGACCACCATATTTCCTCCCTCGGAGAGAAAGGGACTTAGAACCTTGGCCATGTCTGCAGCCGAAACATATCGCATGGGCAAAACTTGAATCACCATTTCATCTTGTCCGGTCAACCCTTCAGCCTGGCTCTGACTGCGAATGGGCATCGGCGATTGCTTCACATCTGCCACAGGAATAATTCGAAAAAAGCTGCCCGTTTTAATAATGCTTGCTCCATTAATCTTTAATAAGGTTTCCAAAATCGGCATCAGATCTTCGCGTTTGACGTCCCCCGCGGTATTAATGTTGACAATGCCTTTTACCTTGGGATCGACGATGTAATTCAGTTTGAGTTCACTGCAAACGATATTGATAATCTGGGACAAATCTGCATTGACAAACTGCAGTCGAACGGAACTAGTTCCCGCCGCAGTCTCCGGAACTGGCGCCTTTTGAGGATTGGTTTCGACAGGGGTTGAAGTCTTCTCCGAGGGGTTTTGAGCATCGGCTGCGGGTGGCTTCGAGGTCTTTGGATCACTCGAAACAGGCGATTGAGGATTTCCACCCGCTGGCGATTGGGCAGCTGGAGTTTGACCTGTTGCAGTAACCGGGGAAGCTTCGATCGGCTGCTGAAAAGGAGTCACTCCAGGTTTCTTTGGATAGCGCTGAACTCCAAATGGCGTCTTTACTTCATAGTATTCTTCCTTGTCTTTTTCCGCAGGAGTTGATTGGGCCGGCTTTTCAGATTCTTTCTTACCTTCCTGGGTCTTATTCTCTCGAGCAGGCTTCTTTTCTTTAGAGGCATCCTGTGCCATAGAAACAGGTAAAGAATGTGAAGCGATCAAGAACAAGAAGATGAATGCGGAAATTATTCTTAGGATTAAGGTGCTTCGTCTCTTCATTATTGTCATAATTTGTGCCATTTTGTGATATTCAAAGTGAATTCAATGCTCAATCGGTCTTTTTACACCGCACAAGACGATGCTGCCTGCGGCACCGCCACCGCGGATGAAAATTAAGGAGTATTGACCCCCCTTGTTAAGTCTTATTAGTTAAGGGGGACGAGCGCTTTTGGTTTCCTTCTACTCCTCACTTCGTATCTACCCACGCTTCCATAGGACCAAATGGAGAAGGTACTAGTGTCTTCTTCTTTCCGTTTACAACTGTACCGACAGGCACGGCCTCGACACGAGGCGCCTGATTAGGACCGGGTAAACCCGATACGGCGGGTCCAGCACCAACGCTGGTGACTCTCTCGGCGCCGCCGGGATTCGCTCCAGCCTGAGTATATTCCCGAATTGGTGTCTTCTTGGGTTCATTGATTTGGACTTCCACCTCCTGCCCGTCAGCCTTCATCAAAACCTTCTGATCCAGGACCTTTAATAGAGTGTATCCCTGAAACACTTCCCCCACATTTACCTTTTGATAATTTGGGGCTTCCTTGCTGTCGGATGGAATCATGAGGGCAAACTGCGTTCCACTTAATCCCATCGTTCCCATAAGAATCGGTTTCGGGCCCACGGACTTAGTTGCATTGGGTTCGGGAGGGAGAACATTGTTCCTGTCTGTGCTAAAGAGGTTCTGGTCCACAATTGCAGAATAGTTAGCAACCTCTGCGGCCGATGAACTCGGCTTCTGTGCGGGATTACCCTGATCCACTTTCGGATTCAACAGATCCAGGTTGTACTCAGTCTGGTATTTCCGCCACTGCGTCTTAAACTGGCTTGCCAGGAAAACAGCCAGGCCTAACATTAGGAGATCAAGTAACACCAAGTTCCTTCTCATAAGGAGAGACTCCCGATCATTTCTTCTTATTTGGGGCTGGGCTGGCCGGCTCCGCAGTCTTTACAGCCGAGATCAAAAGAGTTGCGACGATTCGTTTTTCTTTTGGGTTTCCTATTTGAACGGGTGAAACTCTCATCTCTTCCAAAAACAGGATCTTGACAGCGGATTGAAAATTAACCAGCAAATTCAAAAGCTGGTCGATTGAACCCATGAGCTCAACCCGAGTGGAGACCTTCTCATACTCCTGGCTTACGGTCTTGACAGGCAGCACGTCACTGCGGCGCAGGCTCAGTCCCTGGACGCCGGCTAACCCTTTGATCAGACCCTGAATCTCTGCATTGGCCAATGCGTCATTGTGGTTAGTCAACAGTCCCGCTTCCATGGAGGAAGTCTGCTGCCGTGCAGAGTCTAGAACAGCCTTTACCGTTTCCTGTCCTCGCATTATTTTCCGATAGTTAAGGACGCGTTTGGACTGGACATCAATTCTGCCGGAGGTCTCCTTAAGAGCATCCCAATAAGGAAACAAATAATACTGTCCCAGAAAATAGATCAGGGCGGCGGCAATGGCGCCGCCAATTAACCATCTTTCCCGTTTAGAAATGTCGACCATTTTTAGCATTACTGACAGATCGCGGTGGTTGGTTTGCTCTTAACCTCACTCGCAAGCGATAAATCTCTCGCCCAGATCCGTCTTTTGTAATAGGGGCGATAAACTCAGCATCTTGGAAATAGCTGGAATTATCCAGGATTTGAGGCAAGGAGGTTGAAGACTGTGAGTTGCCCGAAATCTCAACTTCTGAATTCTTCAGATTTAGGTCAAAAATAAAGGTATCGTGCGGCAAAATCTTGGACAGTTCGTTGAGAGCTTCCAAAACCAATTTATTGGATCTTCTGAAATCCGACAAAAGATCGATTCGTCTCTGCAGGTTTGCCACTTCCTGTTCGACGCTACGGATTTTCTTGACTTCAGGCTCAAGTCTAGAAATCTCCCTTGACAACTGTTGCGAGAAATAGCGCTCCTGAACCGGTTTGTTCAATAACATCATGAGGCCCAGGATGAGGTTTACACCAATCAACACATACGTCGGGATCAAAATGAAATTCGACCTTCGCACTCGTTTTTCAGCCGGAAGAAGATTCACCTTTATGGGCGGGTTGCTTTTCAAGCCAGAAAAAGCCGCAACCCAGGAAGCAAAGTGGGCCTGGATCTTGCGTCCTTCTGAGGCAAACTCACCTGCGACTAGATGGAAAGAGATCGGTTGGGTTAGTGTGCGTATCTTAAGGCGTTTGTCTTGTCTGAGATTATTATCCTCAATATCAGCATCCCCTATTATGAAAATATCCAAGATCGTATCTTCAGGCAGATGAATCTGCCCCCTGAATTGGTCTACCTCGCCTGGCAAGAAATCTTGGATTCGTTCATTTTCAGAGACCTTGAACTCGCGCGATAAACAAAGTCTCTTGTTCGACAGGCCAACCAGCTCGCATCGGGAATTATCCAGGTGGACAACCAAAGCGTTTGAAATCTTGAACTCTGATTGCAGCGTGAGGAAGTAGCTTGCGACTAGAGCGCTGGAAGGAGCCACCAGGTCCACCTTTAGGCCAATCCCCTCGCAAATTTGGAGGTATTTCTCCAGAACGATATGAGGAACCAGAAAAATGGTAACCTGGAGAGTCTTCGCTTGCTTTTCAGGCCGTGGGAACCAGTAGTCGTAACAGACTGAAACTTCTTCGGAAGGCAAAAGGCTAGCAACTTGGTATTCAACCACTTTTGCCAGATTTGATTCAGCCTCTCGCGGCAAATCGATTTGCCGCAAGATGGTTTCCTGGCGGGGAATGGACAGAACACAACGGTAATTCTCGACCTTGTTTTTGCGGAGAAATCCCGAGACTTGTTTCTTGAGCTCAGCGGGGGTTTTCTCGGCAATTTCGGTGACCGCCAAGAGATCCTTAATCCGGATTCTGTTAAGCCGTCTCGACAGGAGAGAGAGCTGGAAGCCATTCCCATCAAATGAAACCCCCAGACTCATGTGGGTCATCATATTTCCCCCTGAGTGTTTGCGAAGTCCGCTGGGGTTAGAGGCTGGCGGAAATCAAGCCCAGGCTTGACATCCACCCAATTCAATAATTCGATCGCTGGCCAGCACTCGTCATACCAGATCAATCTTTCTATTGGCGTTTTGGAATTCGGTTTTTTCTTGGCAACTACCTTCAGACTTCTCTTCACATTCGAGCCCTTCACTATGGCCGTGGAAACCAGGCAGTAGACTGAAGACGGCTCAGTCGTCATCATAGAGAGCGCTTCACCTGAGATGATTCCGGTGAACCGCTGGGAAAGATTGCCTCCACTCTTGAAGGGTACTGACAATCTTGCTGTTACGATAGACATCGCACTGTCCATATCCACTCCAGGAAGAGTGGCCAAGACTTCAGGTTCCGCATAATTGATGTTGATCTGCGCCATTCCTGAATAGACCGTTACGAAATCAATCAATCCCCTCTTCACCTGAAGTTTCCCGTCTTTGCTTTTTTGGGGCATTCCATAAAGCATCTCCCGTGTGACTCCCTCTATGGACAGCAACTCCTCCGTGGAGCTAAA
>JBGOVH010000592.1:0-2652 GCA_041478005.1 Terriglobia bacterium
AACTGGCAGCGGAGCGAGAAGGAACTGCGCGAGCTTCGCAATCAGGTCACTTTTGCCATCTTTGCGGAGGAAGACGACTTGGAGAAGGTGACCACCACGGTGGACGCGCTGTTCAATCTCCTGCAAAAGAGCTATCGCCCCTGATATGAACGCATGGCACGACAAAGAGGAGTTCAAGGAGCGGGTCCTGGAGTGGGCCGAGAAGCTTGGTATCAAAGCTAAGTCGCTCGCAGTGCGCCCGATGCGAAACAAATGGGCATCGTGCTCAACAGCCGGCAACCTGAACTTCAATGCGGAACTACTGTTGCTCGACCGTGAGATCGGCGACTACGTCATCGTGCACGAGTTGCTGCATTTCTTCGTACCCAACCACGGCAGGCTATGGAAAAGTTTGATGCGGGCGCACTTGGGCGATTACGAGGAGCGCGAAACAAAGTTGAGGAAGATTGCGCATAAGAAGTTGCTGGAACGGACGCGCTAGACTGCGCGCTCCACGGGGCGGCGGACAAATCTGCAGTTTCGTTACGCCTCTGGCCTCAACCCCCAGCTAATATGGCTGGAATCCCTGGGATGACCGTGGGTGATGTTTTGGCTACCGAGACTTTGGGGGGTGCCAGAACCTTTACCTCATCGTCTGGCAGTCTGGCACCCCTCTGGGGTGCGGGTGATTTGTGCGTTCGGTTTCCGGTGGTGTCGGCCTGCGGCCTCAACCACCGGCTAATGGCTGCAAACCCCTCGGGTTTGTGATCATGGCGACCCAGAGACAAAGTTGAGGAAGATTGCGCATAATGGACGCGGCGAATCGCGCGCTTCATGTGGCGGATAAAACCCGTTACGCCAACAGACCCCTACTCACACAGGACTTCGATGAGTTTTTCGCGATGAATGGATCGAGTGAAGACGTCGACAACATCCTGTTGGCTGAAGAAATCGCCCATTTCGGGAATGGAACCCAGATGGGTAAGGCCACTCACTGATGCAATGATTTCGGCATTGGTGCTCTCCGCAAGATTAGGTTTCTTGGGGAACCGGTTTAGGAAGAAGCCCAGAACTTCAATCTGCCTCATTCGCAAGCATTCATAAGTCATGATGGTGTGGTTGATGGTACCTAGACTGGACCTGGAAACAATCAGGGCAGGTAATTCGAGGGCCTGAATCATATCCAAGATTACCAGGGTTTCGAAAATGGGGGACATGGCTCCGCCTGCGCCCTCGACGACCACGAAGTCATGTTTTTTTGAAATCTCGTGAAGGACGCCTTTTAGTTTCCTAAAGTCAATGTTGACACCTTCGATCTTGGCAGCCAGTGAGGGAGTCACAGGAGTCGCCAGACAGTAGGGGTTGATCCACTCCCAGGGATCGGTAGATCCCGAAAATTTAACCAGCATCTCTGCATCCTGAGAGATCAACTTCCCGGAATCACATTCAATTGCACCTGAAGCAACGGGTTTCATCACGCCTACGTCGATTCCCTGCCGCTTGAGAAAACCGATCAGGCCAGCTGCCAGCGTGGTTTTGCCCACACTGGTATCGGTCGCCGTGATAAATACTCCTTTAAATTTGAGTGTGCCAAAACTCATGGTGCAAGGCTCTCCTGAAAATAGCGGCGGATTGTTGCAGAAAGCAAAACCCCCTGTATGTCCCCCTTGTCAAAGGGGACAAAAGCCCTCTTCTCCCCCCTTGCCAAGGGGGGGATACAAGGGGGGTCTGTGGGGATCGTATTTTCATCAATCGTGGCGTCCTCGAAGGCGCATGGAAAACTCCTTTTGCACTGCATTATCCTTGATCCAAATCTTGTCCCACATTTAATTCTTACATAACGGCTGCGAGACTTTCTGCTAATCGGACAATTTCGTCCTCCGCGTGAGCTGCAGTAACCGTAACCCGCAGACGACTGGTTCCAGGTGGGACTGAAGGAGGTCGAATGGCCGGAACAAAAAAACCTTTTTCCATAAGGAGGTGGCTCACTCGCATCGCATTCAATTCGTCCCCGAATAGGATGGGAATGATTGGCGTGTCAATGCGATTGCAACCCAATCCATTGGCCTTGAAGGCGTTCTCAAGAGTCCTTAAATTTGACCGTAGCCTCTCACAGGTTTCCGGCATTTGACGGATAATCTGCAAGCTTGCGATTGCCGCTGCGGCCGCCGAGGGCGGCAGAGCCGTTGAAAAGATGAACGAACGCGACTTATTCATCAAATAATCGCGCGTGGTCGAATCGCAAGCCACAAAACCCCCGAAAGAGCCCAATGCTTTACTCAACGTCCCCATTTCTAAATCAATTAAGCGATGTTTGTCTTTGGGAATGAATCCATAATCTTTGAAATGCTCTCGAATACCTCGTCCAGTTTTTCCCAAAACCCCTGTGGCATGAGCTTCATCGACGATGAGAAGGCAATCATACTTCTCGGCCAGCTTTGAAAGGTCGGGCAGATCGGCTATATCTCCGTCCATGCTGAAGACTGCATCGCTCACCAGGATCCGCCGTCCTGGACCCGTAGAATCCCTCAGCAAGGTCTCGAGGTGTTCGAGGTTCTTGTGGCTGTAGACAAAAGTTTGGGCCCGGCTCAGACGGCATCCATCGATAATTGAAGCATGATTGAGTTCGTCGCTGAAAACTTGGTCCCCTTTGTGAGCGAGCGCCGACAGAAT
>JBGOVH010000364.1:0-4042 GCA_041478005.1 Terriglobia bacterium
CAAAACCACGTCCTTATATTTCAAAGCCGGAATCGAGACCAACCCATTATGCTCTATCTGGCCATGGGCACGTATCGTGAATTTGCCGCCTTCCACAGACAGTTGGGCCTTATCGGGATTAGAGTTCCAGATTCTCCACTTATCTTTGTTCACCTCTTTCCCTGAGAAGTCATCGATCAGGAAAGCTCCTCTCTCTTTGAGACGCACACCTACGAGACCCTTCGTGATAACCAGGTGTTCGGCATTTTGGCCCGATTGTGCGGCTGAATTGGAAAAGCTGATCGCTGCCAAAGAGAAAAAAGTGAGAAGCAGCCCGAGACAATCATTGCGTTGTTGCATGATGACTCTTTTCCTTAGTTTCAACTTCAGAATAGAAACTTGACGGACAGCTGAAGCACGCGCATGGGGTAGGCGCCCGTGGCGCGACCGAAGTTGACAGGGTCATCGAGAGAGTTAGAGATGCTGCTGATGTTGATTCTATTGAAAAGATCGAAGGCTTCGACTCGAACTTGCAACCGAGCTTTTTCCGCTCTGCCAATGGGCACAGGGAATGCCTTCACAAACGCGGCATCAACCCGTGCATAGCCGGGTCCTCGAAAGAAATCTCGAGGCAGATTCCCTGGGCGAATGTCGGAGGTGGCAGGGAGAGGAAACAAACTTGCCGAGAGTGCCCCATTCAACCATTCTCTTTTGCTGAACGAGTGAGCCACATCTTCCGTCGGCCGATCTGGCCGCTCACCGGCTTGACCATCCGCATTGAAGTCTCCGCCCTCTCCGTACAGCCGGTCTGTGGTCGGGAAAAAGGGAGGCCCGGATTGCAGATACCAAATTGTATTGAGCTGCCACCCTCCAAATAAACCCGCCCACCAGCCCGATCGTCCTCGCAGAATCGGGATCTCCCAAACATTGTGCAGCGTGAACACGTGGGCGATGTCGTCGCGAGCCCAATCCCGACTGGCATTGAACGCCTCTGTGAGCCCAGGACCGTATTCTCCGTACTGATCGTCAGGCGCGGCATAGTTGTTCTTCCCGTAGTTGTAGGTATAGTTCGCGCTGAGCTGCCACCCTTGACTGAATCGCTTGGAAGCCCCCAAGATGAGGCCATGATAGCGCCTCCGACCCAGATTAGTGAGGTAACGAACGCTGTTCCAATTGGGGTTCAGTCGGTCTAGACGCCCGTCGACTAAGTCACCCGCGAAACGATTGGCATCAAAGACAAGACCATCGTTATTACTGCGCCGATGCTTGTAGTCGGCATGGATCATCAAGTCGTTGGTGAGCTGGTATTGAACTCCCCCAAAAACGTCATAGATCATCGGGCTCTTTAGGTCGGTGACGACGGCTCCCAGCGAAACTCT
The DNA here is from genome assembly GCA_041478005.1 of Terriglobia bacterium. Taxonomy (GTDB): domain Bacteria; phylum Acidobacteriota; class Terriglobia; order Versatilivoradales; family Versatilivoraceae; genus JBGOVH01. Next base: position 1,359 of record JBGOVH010000364.1, read on the forward strand.
TTGTCCATCAAATCCTCCCGCTGAATTGATGTCTTGGACCAGGAGGTTGGGATTCACGGGGAAGTCGCGCGTGCCGGCGGGCGCAAGGCCGTAAACTATGGGAATGCCTTCTTGCACTCCAGCCGCAACGTCAGCGGTGTCGGGAGGGTTGAATGAGTTGTAGTCTCGAATCGGGACAACCGTGAACTCGTCGTAGAGAATCGCAAATCCTGCCCGAATGGAAATCTTGCCCTTTCCGCTAGGGTCCCAGGCCACGCCAAGACGCGGGCTGAAATTATTCTTGTCTGAATTGTAAAAGCGATCCACCTTTTGATTGATCACGGTTGCAACGCTGTTCGAAGTCAGTTGCTCCGAACTCAAAACAGGTTGGAAGTTGTTGCGGCCCTTGCCCAGCCAGTTGCTGAAGAAATTTTCATAGCGAAACCCATAATTGAGAGTTAGATTGGGACGCATCTGCCAGGTATTCGAGACAAAAAAGGAAACCTCTTGAGAAATTGGGAAGATCGTCCGCTTGCTGCCTGCTGGTCTGTCGGAGTTCAAATTAAAGGTCCGTGCCTCGCGATAAGGCTCATCGTCAGCGAAGTCCAGGATGCTGCTGAAGCTGTAGGCGGGCACCTCATTGGCTATGAGCGCCTGCAGATCGATGGACGACCGGCGGTAAGCGCCACCGACCTTAATCCCATGCCTGCCACGGTTGATAGATAAGACGTTCCCAAACTCGTTAACATTGGTGGCAAACTTGAAATCCGACCAAGCACCACTGCCCAGAGATATTCCGTCATCTGTAGATATCGCCGGCACCTCGACAGCCCCACTGGTGATGTTGCCTATGTACGCCATGGTGGTGTGGCCGTAGCGGGTCTCGTTCAAGATATTCGGGGAGAAACTATGGCTATAAACCAAACTCTGATATTGAACCCGATTAAATTCGGGTATGTCGAAGGCTTCCCGAAGTGTGGGCGACAAGAATTCCGGTCGCGTATACCAGTAGCTCCCAAAGATGCGGTCATTGGCGCTGGGAGAGTGGTAGTCAACGCGCCCGTTGAACTGTTTTCCAGAACGCACAATGGGACGGTCCAGGGTAACACTGCCCAGATCGGGAATGCCGTCTGGCACGCTTGACCATTGGTTAATTCCGGGCAGTGGACTTCCCAAATCGACCAGGCCTGAGGTGGGATAGCGGAAAGGCCTATAACTATTGAGCACATTGGCGGCGACAGAATTGGGTCGAGTCGCCACCACGAAATCCCTGAACGCTTCGGTTTCTGCGGTCACCACGGTGCTTCTGGCCTCTTTGGCGTGGAGTCCTTCATAGGCGCCGAAGACAAAGAGCCTATCCTTCAGAATTGGGCCTCCTGCCGTTCCGCCAAAAAGACGCGTGTAAGTATTGGGAATGTCCTCCCGCCTGCTCCCAAAAGGTACTGCGTTGAATTCGTCCTGGTTGGTTGTGTAATGGGCCGTCCCATGCCAATTGTTTGTCCCACCTTTCGTAGTGAGACGGACCTGAGGGCCGCTCATTGTCCCGAATTCGGCCGAGTCAGGGTTGGCGGAAACTCGTATTTCGGCGACAGCATCCGGGTTAGGACTAAACGCCATCGCCCAAGAGCTACCTTCGTTATATCTCATATTGATTCCATCCAAAACGAAATTAGCCTTAACCTCATTCCCACCCGAAGAGATCGGAGGAGCAGCGAAATTCGAGAAAACGTCACAACAATACCGGCCAGTAGTTTCCGGCTTTCCTGTGATGCCAGGACTCATCATTGTCAGCAAGAGAATGCCGCGGCCCTGAACGGGCAGAGAATTGATCTCTCTTTCGCCTACAACTTCACTGATCCTGGCGATCTGGGTTTCGACTTGGGCTTCTTCACCAGACACAGTGACCGTTTCAGTCACCTCGCCAACTTCTAGCATAAAATTCAGCCCGGTTACCGATTTAGTTGTCACTTCAACATCGTTTTTGACAATGGTCTTAAATCCGGACAGCTCGACACGTGCTTGATAGATCCCGGGAAGGAGATCGGGAATCCGATAGTAGCCGTCTTCGGCAGTAAAAGCACTGCGTGACACGCCAGTACTCTCGTGTGTCACTTTGACCAAGGCCTTCGGAACACTCGCCCCTTGGGCATCCGAAATATGACCTTGGATGATGCTGGTCTCTTGTGCCTGTAGACAAACCTCCCTGCAAAATGTCAGTGCGGCCATGATTAATACTAGTCTCACCCAACCTGATCTCCAAAATACAAGGTTAACGCTTTCTATTGACCACATTTCTGAGACTCCTTTCTAAAATTGGATTGAACGAATGAAAAACTCTAGTATTCGCTTCTACTGCAGTGCCGGGTAATTGGTCTGGGCGTGAAAGAGATGCAGGGAGAGAATGACGCCATCCCCTGTGTCTCTAATCACCGGCTGGCAGGATCATTGTTTGACAAACGCTGAAACAAAAAAGACGACACTCGCTGTGCTTGACTATTCGACGCACTTCAAAAGAAAAAAGCAAAGTTCACAACAACTCATCAAGAGCTTTATAATATCGATAATTCTTTGAAATGCTAGAAAACGGTTCTTAGAAAGTCAAGAATGATTACATGTTAATCAAGGGCTAAATCAACCATGGTTGCGTTTCCAGGTTTGCCATCTTGTCGGCAGGACCAGCTGGGGTATCGTGGGGCCTCGTAAAC
>JBGOVH010000008.1:0-15518 GCA_041478005.1 Terriglobia bacterium
CTTGAGGAAGTCCTTCCCCAGCAGACCTAACACCAACCCAATGATCAGCAGTATTAGTGAGATCCACTCCAACCGAATGATTCCGCCAATTCTCCCTACTACAAGCAAGAAACAGGCTGCCCCCATGGTTAAGAACCCAGCCAATCGTGATGGTACTATGGGGAGCTTTCTTAATTCAGCCCTTTTCACCCAAACAAAATAGCCACTTATCAATGGCACCAGAAGGCCAAATGAAATCCGGACATCGGACCATAGGGTGTTCAGGAGATCCATAATGCTGGCTGTGTATAAGACAAGCAGCACAAGTATCAATACTCCCATTTGAACAGCGTATCTCGTTGGACAAATCGAAAATCGAGGTTCTGTCGTGGCTGCTACTTCCATAAGGCATTTTCCTCTTAAGCAATCTCGGCCGAATTCCGAGTTTCTTGATCATCAATTATGGCTTGCAATCAACCATCCGAATGTCTGCCAGCAATATAGAATTATTTGAAAAAGATAAGTCCGCCAGAAATAGTTCAATTCTGGCATGTTCCTTGTCTTGTACCCTTGGTCCGTTCACCCAAAGTCATCGGCAAAGCATCATCTGGAAGTTAGTGAAACAGCTTTGGCAACAGCCTGCGATTAAGGGTTGAAGCCTCTTGGCCGATGTATGAGGTCAATAATTTTCTCTTTTGTGGCATCCACAGGCGGGCAACAAAATATTCTGCATTCATACATCTCCGGACATTAGCAGAGGAAATTAGACTTACATGTTTGGAATTCGTATTGCAATTCAAGTAGGGAGAAAGGACGTGCTAAAACCGCTGAACATCTCGGCTGGTGCATAGATAAAACGAAAACAATGAAACTATTCAAAAAAACAAAAAGGCTGCAATGGCTGGTCCTGATTCCTTTAATCTCGCTTCCATTCATCGCCCTTAACCTTAAGAATCGGGGGGGAAGAGAAGAGAGTTCTGCCTACGTCAAGACCCCAAGGGTTGGGCAAAAATATCAAACTCTTGGCAGAGAGGAAAAACCCTCTTCGCAGGCACCCAGGTTAGCCCGCGTTCGCCCCGTCTATCCCCATTCCATAATTGAAGGTGGGATTGGGGGCGCAGGGGAACTTAGACGCGCTATCATGCTTGATTCCGTCGTCGCAAGCCACTTCTCGGATTTCAACATATCGAACGGTCGAATTATCGAATTGCCAGTTGAAAAAACCGCTTATGTTTCTTACCGAGCCAATGGCAACATTTATTGGACCAAAAAGAAAGTAAAGCTGGCCAAAGGTGAAAAAGTGATTACTGACGGTAAGAACTACGCCCGTGCTCGATGTGGAAACCGAATCTCTGACGTTTCTATGTCGCCCACATCACCCAAAGAACCTTCACCTGAAGTGTTTGACAAACCAATTCAGCCTAAAGAGAAGTTTCTTCCTGCACCATTAGGGACTTCGGAATCCAGCTTCAGTCCGCCTGTTGCTATGGCACTGCCCCTCGCAGCGGAGGCTGGTAATTCTTCCCATCGTCCAATTCCACTTGCTTACGTGCCGGGAATCGTTGGCGGTGGCATTGCCGCTGGGAAGCTTTTTAAGCCGGATCATCCATTAGGAGCTTACATCCCTCCCCCACCGGGTGGTGGAGTTCCTAGAGGTAGGGTTCCAGAGCCCAGCAGTCTGATCTTGCTTTCCTCAGGACTGACAAGTTATCTTGCCTACAAGAAGGTACTGAAGAAAAAATAGCTTAACTCTAGGCACCCATTCTTCGGATGGTTCTAGATCCGCCAGGGGCAAGAGGGGAATAGTCCCTTCCCCCTGACAGTCTCGTCATCCAACAACTTTGACTTGCAAACCCCAATTGTTTCCCCGATAATTCTCTCCTGTTGTTCAAGTTATTTCTGTGAACCCGACTCTGTCTTGTCGTTACCGACCGTATAAAATGAGGTCATGAAAACAACGAATATCAGGTTCTCAAGACATCCATCCTGGTTGAAGGTCCGCTTTCCAGGTGGACCTAATTTTCACAATTTGAAAAAACTGGTTCGCTCGCATGACTTGCACACTGTCTGTGAAAGTGCTAACTGCCCTAACATTGGCGAGTGCTGGGAAAAAGGGACAGCCACGTTCATGATTCTGGGGGATATCTGTACGCGCCGATGCGGATTTTGCGCTGTGAAAACGGGACGGCCAAGAGGGTACGACTTAGAAGAACCTTTTCGGGTTGCCAGAGCTGTACAGATCCTCAACCTGAGACACGCTGTGGTCACTTCAGTTGACAGAGATGATCTTGAAGACGAAGGCTCAAGCGTCTTCGCTCAGACTATTGTCACGATAAGGGAACTGAATCCGTTTACGAAGGTGGAAGTGTTGATTCCGGACTTCAAGGGTTCAGTGAAGAATCTGGAAAAAATCATTGGTTCCTCTCCCGATGTCCTAGCTCATAACTTGGACACGATTCCACGCCTTTATGCTAAGGTAAAACCCAAATCGTCCTATGATCACTCCTTAAGTCTTCTCAAACATGTCAAGGCTCAGGCGCCTTGGATTAAAACAAAGGTGGGATTCATGCTGGGCCTAGGGGAAGAAGTGGATGAGATCTGCCAGGGAATGAATGATGTTTTGGAAGCCAGAGTGGATATCCTCACAATTGGACAGTATTTGCGACCTTCTTTGAAACACCTGCCTCTTCTCAAACATTACCATCCGGACGAGTTCAAGGATCTCAAACGGATCGGCGAAAGCATGGGAATACCTCACGTCGAAGCTGGCCCGCTCGTGCGAAGTTCTTACCATGCTGCAGAGCAGGTCAGCCAGCTGCTCAGTCGTGCGTCTTCTCAGCCGTTCCCTATTCTGAACTGATCTAGACAATTCTCTCTACACACGATCGAAACTAATCTAAGGGTCCATCCGAACCAAAAAGCTGTCCTGTTTAATAGCTCTTAGCTTTTTCAAAACAATTCCTGCTGCTTGTGGGTCTCTGAATTCTCCTACCAGGACACGAAAGAAGCGACCCTCTGAAGAATCAAATCTCCTAATAACAACGGGCCTGAATTCCTCTTCCAACTCCTTCTTCAGTTTTCTCGCTTTTGATTCTTCTCTAAAAGACCCCACCTGGATGGTTAGAGGAAACGGATTCGGCACGACTTTCAGAATGTCGAGGCTAACTTTGGCTGTGCCATTCTTTAGCATGTCGATCTCTCTGGCCGCCGCATAAGATAGGTCAATAATACGGTCCTTTACAAAAGGCCCCCTGTCATTTATTCTTACCGCAACATTCTTACCATTCTCCAAGTTGTTCACCCTGACCATCGTGTCGAAAGCAAGCGTGCGATGAGCGGCAGTCATTGTAAATTTGTCATAGGTTTCTCCATTCGAGGTTCTCCGTCCGTGATAGGGATCGCCATACCATGAAGCCTGGCCAACCCTTTCCTCGGCTGGAAAGCTGATTTCCTGAGACCCTGAACTCTCCGGCATGGCGACGTGAACTCTCTTTCGGCCACATCCGCTGAGAGCTGTTAAAAACACGAGACAAAAGACAACGAGTTGTGTTCGCTGCAGAGAATCTATCCTCCTTAGGTTTGTCTTTGCATTTAGGCTGGCAGACGGGGCAGTATCAAACTTGCGGCGCTTCAAGTCCTTCAGGTGGGCTCTGATACAAGGTACAGCAGACTATCACTTTCTCGAAGAGGCAATTACCAGAGTCTCCGGGTCTTTCTCACTCAACAAAACCCGGAAACCGTCAATTTGCCAATGGCAAGCTAAAGGAAAAAGTACTTCCTTGGTTGACTTTACTGTCTACCCAGATCTTGCCCGAATGCGCTTCAACCATTTGCTTGACGATATAAAGGCCCAAACCTGTCCCCCGAATGCGACGCGACGCATCGTTTTTTATCCGATAGAACTTCTTGAACAGATTTGGAATTTCTTCTTCTGGTATTCCGAACCCTTTATCTTTCACGCTGATGATTAGGGATCCATCGCGCGTGTTGGGAACTGCAGAAACTGTAATTTCATTTCCTGCGTTTGAGTATTTGATAGCGTTGGTAATTAAATTATCCAAAATCTCGTGCAGCCGCAATTTATCCGCACGCACTTTTGGTAGAGCTGGCGGAATTTCTCTCTTAAATGTGCACTCATGTTGGTGGATGGCGATCAAATTCTCAATTGGGTAGGCAACATCCAAATCTTCCAAATTAAGCTCAATAATCCCTGATTCAATCTTGGAAATGGCCAATGTATCTTCAATTAAGCGTGCCATCATTCGAGTCTGTGAAATGATTTCCTGTAATATTGACTCCCAATTTTCAGCGACCTTTTCCGGACCATCCAGCAGAATTTCTGCGTAACCTGAAATGACGGTCAGCGGCGACTTCAAATCGTGCGAGATGATATGAAGCAAGTCCGATTTCAAGTTGCTAAGTTTCTTGAGCTGTTCGTTAGCAACGTTGATCTGTGCAAACAAGTTGGCATTATGCAGGGAGAGAGAAGCGAGATTGGCAAGCGCCTGACAAATTCCTACTTCCTTCTCGGTGAATACCCTTCGAAATCCAAACTTATTGACAATGATGAAACCGACGAGCATTTCCTTAGCAATCAAGGGGATCACCAGGAAAGGAGTGGTTTCCGTTGACTTCAGCTGGTCTGCCACATTACGCGGCAGGATACTGCTGTCTTTTTGATAGATGACCGTAGCCTTTTGGCTGGCTAGGACCTCGGATAATTCAGGATGATCGGCGATCTTGATACTGAAAACCGAGTAGTTCTTATTTTCGATACTGGCTTTGCTGTAATAACGCTTTAGCGTGGCTTTCTCCTGGTCCTGGCACTGAACCACCGCCAATCGGGAATCGGGAATGATTTCCAACAGGCGATAGGCTAGCCGATCAATAATCGAATTAAGCTCCAGCGAGGAGTTGAGATCCTTGCTGGAATCCAGAAGCAGGCCTAGATCTCTTTGGGTCTGGTTAACTTCGGTGAATAATCGTGCGTTTTCAATAGCAATCCCCAACTGCCCCGCAATAGTTTCAAAAGCCGTTATCTCGAAATTCTTTGTATTCGTAGAGAGATCACATGCTACATAAAGAATCGCAAACGGCTGCCCGGCTATGTTCACCGGAACATAGATCTCTCGAACGGGCTGACCAACCAACGTTTCATTTAGGTTCTCACGAGAAACTTCAGCCACCTGAACCTTGGCTGAGCTGGCAGATCTACCCAAGATTCCGGCATTTAAACTCTTTCTAAAATGGTTAGGAATCATGCTGCTAAAATCGCCAGACTGGGATTTCAGAAACAGCTCCGAGAACTGATAATCAATTTGGAAGATAGCAACATGCCTTAGTCCCATCGCAAAACGGATGGCATCCACAGCGACCTTGTAGATTTCATCCAGGTCTAAGGCTGAAAGGACAACTCGGCCAATCTCGTTGAAGAGATTCAATCGCCGCGATATCTCTTCTTCCAAACGAGCATCCTCGCTCGGCGCAAGCGCAGACTGAGTCTTCTCGTTAGTCAAGGAATGTGGGTCCATTCTGGCCTGAATCGAACAATCAGCTTTCCAACCAAAGGTGAAACTTTCTGAATCATTTGAGAAAAAGATAAAGATTTTTGCGCAGAGACCGTTTAGAGAATCAAAACGGTAAAGTTAGTATAGTTCATGGTCACCCTCATTTCAATACATACAAAGAGTCTTAAGTTCTCACCCAAGATCATGTCGGGCCATTCACAAAAGCCTCATACAAATTTAGATAGAAACTTGAAACGACCCCCATTGACGAATGTTCTAGGGATTTTGTTAATTGTTGCAGGTATTACAGTGGAATTTCCCAAAATGATTCTCGGAAGTGATCTGCCACCCACAACAAGCTTCAAAGTTGACGATACTCTTCCTCTGACGGAAGAGGATTTTGTCTACAACACCAAGACCCCCACGCAACGTGTCGCAGCGTTTATGAAAATAGCTGATCGAAAGATGGAGGAGGCCAGACAACTGCAAAAGAAAAATCCTGGGTCTGATTTTCTTGTCCCACTTCAGGGCTACATTCAAGCTTTTCAGGGGGCCTGGACAGGTGTTTCGTGGGGACAAAGCCGGGGAGAAAATATGCGAAGATCTATTGAGACCATCGAAAAGACGGCCCGAAGGCATCAAACGGTATTATATAAGCTCCAAGCGGGAGCCAGCTCCGACCAGAAACAAGCTATCGTTCAGATTCAAAATCTCCTGTCCGCGAGACAAAAACTATGAGAGAAGATCACCTCGCACGACAACAAAAACGTTCGCCCTAGAATTTTCGCTTAAGCTTCTGTTTCTCGAGTCAGAAATTTTTGAAATTTTTCCTGCTTGTCAGCGTCTGACAACTTGTTACTTTCAAGTTTGTAATGAACCTGTTTCTCAACAGGCTGGTGTATCTTAAGAGAAATGCCACCTCGCTCAATCGTTATCTGAATATCCACCCCTGGCTTTACCCAGCTACTGCACTTGAGTAGATCATCTGGCTTCAGCAGCCGGAAAGGTCCAATAGACACGACCTTGTCTCCACGCTGGAAAGGGGACTGCCTTGACTCCGTCGTTTGCTGTATTCGCTCAATTTCAAAATTTTCAGTCAACTCAAACGGAAACAAAGGGAGCTCTCTTCTCTCAAAAACCAAACCAAACGGTTTCAAAATATCATTTAGCCCAGGAGGTTTCGACTCCTTGGTCGTACGTCCCAGAACGTTGGTTACTTCTTTCTCTCTGACCAAAGTCTTTTCGAATTCTCCAAGGCTCAATCGTTCTAGCAACCGTGCACTGGTTTTACTTTGCACCAGATCGTCCAAGGAAGAATGGTTCTTTCCAAAATAGTTCAGAGTCAAGTCCGATAGAAAAAAATTTCCTAAGGCGCTGGATTCAGCGCAGAATTCCGGACTTGTCTTCTTTCTAGGTTGATTCTTCGTCGGTTCCTTACTATCACACTCCTGGCCAAAAGCCCTCGATAGTTCCTCTGCCATCCTTACAAGAAATTCCCGTTGAGTAATCAACCCAGTTTTCAAACTCGTTTTCAATGTTAGGTATTCGAGCAGCTTTTCCTGGCCTTTTGCTTCAGGAGAGAAAAAAAAAGAGGGGAAATAGAAGCGCACAAGATTCCGTGCTAACTCTTGATATAACCCTTTAACAAGCACATTTTGGCCAGCGACAGCCAAAGGCGCCGACATTACCAGCAGATTCGTATTTTGGAACGAATCTGTCTCCTTTCTTTTTCTACTCTTTGGCTTTCCCATGAAAATTCCCAGAATTGATTGAAACCGGGAATCTTTTGCCATCCTTTTGCGATAACTTACCAACCGCCGGATGTTCCGCCATAAGTCTTGATTTCCAACAGGCCAACTAGATTCAATGGCCATGCTGAATGTTAAGCCAGAAAGGGTCTCATGAATCTCCGTAGCGTCTCCCAGATAAAACGGGATGTCCCTCAGCTGATCAAGTCGGTAGCCCCCTTCCTCCGATTTTTTGACAACAGTTATCACTTTCCAGTTGTTCGGGAGAACAAAGGTCACAGTCGAATTCTCATCCATCCCTTCAATCACAAGAAGGGCGTCGAGACTATGGAATATGCACCTTTCTTCATCCAAATATGTCTTCCTGTCCAATTGTTCAAGACTCGCTGACTTCAAATCATAAGACAAAACAATCGGACCCATTGTTTGCTTGTCGAGTAACCATCGTCCTTCTTCGGCCCCCTCTGAAATCAGGCGATCTTCTTCAGAAGCCATACTGATCTTTGCCCTGCGAGAATATCCTGCCGCACTTTCCTTTTTTTCACTTTGCAGGGCAATAGAGAATTCGCCTATGGGCAAATCAAGTATCCGGGCGCGAACCTGAAGTGCCTTGCTGCTGGGTTCGCTAGCATCTACCACATAATCAACGCGGACGGCATTCACCGCTCCATAAGAAATGGATAGAATTGCCCCCCCCCATGCAGCCATCAACCAAGAGAAAAACCATTGGACGGCATAGTTCTTAACGAAGAATCGTGGAAGGTTTGGAAATAGTCCTGATTCCATAGTCCTCTATAAGCTCATTTTGGCCTTTCGTCGCACCAGTCTAGCTTCAAAATGAACCACTTCAGATCCTGGCTCACAACGGCCCGCAGGAGACTCAAGGACCCTAACGGCAAATTAGGAATATGACAAGAAGTTACGCGTAGGGGAGGCTTGGTAGCGGGATTCTAACGTCAGGCCGTAGAGACTCTGCGGCATAGAATTGAATGAGGCAGCCAGTCATACAGGAAAGCCTGCGGAAAGTTAAGCGCCAAACCAAGACTCTTATGGAAAACCCTTTCACTCATATTTTGCTTTCATCCGACGCCCAGTTGTAAAGTAAGCCTTGGCGCCGATTAAACTCAAGTCTCTTTTCTTCCAAATCAATCAAACCATTAATATAATCTAAAACCTTTTCTTTTCCGTCTTGAGAGAGCATGTCCAGGTGATGCATGATGACGTCCTTTAGTTGATCCTCAAATCTCAACCCCGGATTTTCGCTGGAAGACGGAATCTCCCTCATCTCTTTCTGAATTTCCATAAGACATCCTTCAACTTTCAGAAGTCCATTTCGCAAATTATAGTCAAAAAAACTGCCGAGACTATAGACCCAAAGTTATATTTAGGCAATAACAATTTCACACAAAAAAAAAGTTTTTTATTACCTCAATCGTTTCATAGAGTTTTGAAGACGGAATTTACGGCAAAACAATCAGTTGAATTCAACATTCGTCAAGATCCTTATGGAGCAAGGGTTCCCAAGGATGATCCCGTATCGTCACTTGACTCATCGGATGAACCTAGCGAGAATCGGGCCTCTGCGTCAATAGTATTCCTGACAGGACAATCCCCCCTCCGACAACAAAGTTTAGAGACAATTTCTCCGAAAGAATCAGCACAGACGAGATCGTTGTTATAACGGGTTGCAGATAGGTCAGCGAGGCCATCGCCGATGCAGACATGCGTCGCAACGCATAGTAAAAAATTAGTGGCGCCAATACGGAAGCAAGGAATGCAACATACATGAACGAGAGAGACGAAACCCAGGAAATCTCGAGCCATCTCACCTGTAGAATCGACCGAAGTCCAAACGGAAGAAAAAGGCACGCTCCAGCAAAATAGGTAAAAGCCGTGGAGGAGATCGATCCATACAGAGAAGCGGCGTTCTTGCTCAGAACGGTGTAATAGGCAAAAGCAACGGATCCACAAAGTGTAAGAAAATCACCGAGCAGATTTTCAGTCTGAAGCCTCAAATTGCGATCCATATTCAAGAAAGTAACACCAACAATAGAAAGTATCATCCCTAGCACCTTTTTCTTCGTCAGCTTTTCTTCTCCTCGCATCCATGCAAATAATAGAGTAAACAGAGGACCGAAAGTGACAATTACAGCAGAATGGGCCACTGTGGTGTATTTTAGCCCATAGATAAAAAGCAATTGGTTAAGAAACAATCCCATGAACGCCCCTTTGAAGAACAGGACATACTCCTGTTTTCCAAGTCTCGCCATGGGGTGAGTGCGCCCTGCAAACCGGTAAATGACCAGGAAAATGAGGGCTGCTGCGGTCACTCGAAAAGCAGTGACACCAAAAGCCGACATCTCTTTGAGGCAAATCTTGAGTGCAATGAAATTGCCACACCAAATCACCGTCAGACCGGTGATGAGAGAGTAAAATTTAACTTGTGCTGCGCGCATTTATCAACTTCCGCCGTATTTTGCTAACTTGATCAAGTACTTCACTCTCTCTGAGACCTGCGATCATTCCATCGTCATACAAGATTTCCCCAGCAACCATAGTCATTCTGATATCTGCCGCCCTAGCGGAAAGTACTAGGGTGTCGATGGGAGAGAATACCGGTTGAGTGTGTGCTCCGGATAGGTCAACCGCAACCACGTCTGCCTGCTTTCCCCTTTCCAAGGAGCCAATAGATTCATCCAGGCCCAATGCCTCTGCCCCGCCTAGGGTTGCAAGGCGCAGCGCGCCCATGGGCAATAACCTGTGCAAAGGAAGTACGCTCGTTGCGCGTTTTTCATCCTGCTTCAGTTCGAACGGATTACTCAGTGCAAAGCGCATCTCCTCGAAAGGATCCATGGAATTGTTGCTGGCGACGCTGTCGCTTCCCAGCCCCAATCGAATCCGATGTCTTCTCATTTCCCTTAAATTCATGAAACCGTGCCCCAACCTTGCATTGGATTTTGGACAATAGGCAACGGCCGCATTAGCCGATTGCAGAGTGGCATAATCTTCTTCCTCCAGCCGAATACAATGGACCAGCAATACGGATTGATGGATCACACCAAGACGGTGAAGATATTGGATTGGAGTGCACCTTAGGGGGCTCCAGTGAATACCTCGCTTACGATAGGAATCCATGATGGGCCCTGCTCCATCTTGCAACAGACTGATTTCGGCGTCTGATTCAGCGACATGAATACATACGGGAAGGCTCTCAGACCTGGCAAAGGCATCCACCTTCTGAAAAAGCGGGGCACTCACAGTAAATGGAGAATGAGGAGAAACACCCAGGGTCACGCGACCTTGCCGATCTCGAAAACGTTGACGGGAAAAATCGGAAGGATTAGACAAGTATTTTTCGATGAACTGGAGATCTCTCCAGTTTTGAAGTCTTTCCCGCAATGCCCCAATCTTGTTCCTGAGCTTTTCCATAACCTCGTCCGCCTCATCCGGCCTCGGAGAGAACACCTCCTGGTAAAAGACCCCTCTTAACCCACACGCCACGGAAGCATCGAGACTTGTCCCTAGGTCCATTGGGTCCGCAATCGTGGTCACTCCGGACCGGATTGCCTCCACTGCGCCTAGGAGCGCCGAGACTAAGATATCTTCAGAATCTAAAGTTTCATATTTCGTCCGGGTCAGTTTCCGAATCCAATCCCAGAAATCAAGCTCTTCCAGGTACCCGCGCAATACCGTGAGCTCCATGTGACAATGCGCATTCACAAAGCCCGGGATAAGAGCTGTATCGCCAAAGGATCGAACCTGATGGCCAGGGTATTCTCTTTTGATGAGTTCGGTGGGCCCGAGTGCAAGGATCCGATCGTCTTCAATGACGATGGCGCCCTCCTCAATGTAGGGCGAACTAATGGGAATGACCCACCTTGAGCTGAGGATCATCTGATTTGAATTTCCTGCTCTGGAGGAGTAAACAGATACCGAGCCTTTCTTTGCGTCCGGTCTACCTCAAAACTGGTAATAGAAAGTTGCTTGCTGAAACATTCCAAGATGCGCTCCCGAACTTCCAGCTGAACCTGGATAGCCGCCGTCAGATCTCTGGATTTCAACTCCTCAATTTCAAGGGGAAATTCCACTCTGGCCTCTACTTCCCTTTTCTTCCAAGTAAACGGTCCAATACCGAGCACACTCTTAACCCGTGGGCTATTCAAATGCCACTCTGTTGCCAACCGATCTGTCGGCAGTCCGCCGTGCAAACGGCTAGTGGTTATCCCATAGGTATTGACCAAATACTTGCGACAAATCACACCCAGTAGCTCAATATTGAACCGGGCATTACGAACTTCCAAAGGATCAAACGTCCACTCAATGCGATCAATTCCACGGGATATGGCTTCCTCTCTCTGCGCTAACTTCAGTCTCTTGCCGATCCCTAAGTTCTGATACTCCGGCCGCACACCCATCATTTGAGAATGCAGATAGACTTGGGAATCTCTGTATCCGGGAAGAGCATTTAGAAATCCCAATACCTTTGCATTGTCGTCTACAGCCCCAAACACCTGTCCTCCGATTTTAGTGCAAACCACAAGGCTTCGTAATGGGAGCAAGTCCGCGTCCTGGTAGCCCCAGGCAGCCTTCTGAATATCAATGCACTGGCTCAGGTGCTCGATAGCCTGCAAAAACTCAATTCGATAATTGACGGGTTCGGACATGCAACAGCCCCCGACGGCAAAAGGTTAGATCGTCCTGTTTCTCTGTTCTGTGTATCCATGGTCGCATAATGGATAAGAGGGCAGCTATTCTCTCAAAGTTTCGGCGTCCGACCGGTCCCGAATTAAGCCGTGACTTCCACCTCGGCTCCAAGGCGCTCAGCAGACAGGTAGGCAGAATACATCACACCAACCGTGTCTCTTGCCAAATCCGCACCACACTTGGGCTGACGATCGTGATAAACGCATTCCATGAAATCCTGCATTTCCTGCGGATAGCCCTGCATCCAGTCTTCATCCGGGGCTGGATGGCTCCAACCTTGCTTAGTTCCAATTTTTTCTACCAGGTAAACATCTCTAAGCTGCTCTTCCCTTGGGTTATAGGTAGTCAACGCATCGATCGGGTTAATATTGCAGCGCGTGCGATGATTGTTGGCAGTTACCTCCAGCCAGTTATGAACACCACCCATGACAATCTCCGTTGAGTAAATGTCGGCAACCATGCCATCGTCAAAGACAATATGCATCTGGCTGTAGTCTTCCACGTCGCTGTAATCAGTGCGCAGAAACTTCTGGTCTCGATAACTGGGCTGGCGTGTAATCTCATGGACACGCGCGCTCACTGCCTGTGGCCGGATCGCTCGCCCCAGATTTGCCAATCCTTCCTCTTGCTTCAGGTAAAGAGCGGCTGTCAAGGGATGGCACGCCTTCCCTACAATCGATCCTCCACCCGAATGCGCCCAAATTCCATAACTGGGAGAATGTGAGCCGCTATGCGATTCCTCACCCATGATCCAAAGAATCTGACCCTTAGAGGCTGTCAGGATCTCTCTTTCCTTCTGGATGCTTGGCGCGTAGACCCAGTTTTCAGCATACATGAGCTTCTTTTTACTTTGTTCTGCGGCCTTCAGAATCCTTCCAGAGCTGGCGAGTGCTTCCTGCAACATGACTTCTTTAGAAAATCGATTTCCTTTGAAATCGGCTGTTCCGGGACCGTAATAACCCGTAAAGGGTTTTTCAACGATCACGTGCTTGCCTGCCCCAAATGCTTCCACAGCCACAAATTCATGGACATACCCCGGAGCACAGATGTCGATCACATCCACTTCCCTCAGCAACTCGCGCAATGTATCAAAAGGCTTGACCTTGTTGGTGGCCGCAAAGGCTTCTCGCTTGTCTTTAGATTTGGAGGTGATGCCCACTACCTCCAGAGGGACACCGTAAACTCGCCGATAGGCCTCCAGATGAAACTGTGCCGCAAAGCGAGCCCCAACAATGCCGACTTTGATCTTAGAATTCATGTGAAGAATGGCTCCTTTGATTCGCCAATGAGACCCGTCCAGAAAAACAAAACATCTTCCCCGATATGCTTGCAAAGCCTAACCCACCCTGCATATATTCTCAACTGCTTTGCGAACACCGTCCGAGAAGTCGACTGGTGCGCAGATTCAGGGTACACTGGCAACGCAACTCTGGAGGTTGCCTAGAGTCGTACTCCTAAATCGACTTTTGCATTAACTCCGGACTTCACTCGTATTGACAAACTCCCTTGATCTGCTCAAAATAAGTCTATTATTCTTGGGAAAGACTTCATCAGAGCTATGCCACCTCTCACGGGGCTCAAGATGATCCATTCAGGACGTGCCTATCGCGCTCAAAACCTTAGTTCTGAGGCGCGCTCAAAGCGTGTATCTCCTCTGAACCACTGAATATGCCTTTCGTCTTTCTGATCAAGGGGGTGTCTAATGAGTATTGCAAAACGATTGAAAGAGTATCTCGAAGAAAGCAGGGTTCCATACACCCATTGCACTCACCGCCTGGCCTATACCGCGCAGGAAGTTGCCGCTGCACAGCATGTGCCAGGGCGAGAGATGGCCAAGACCATTGTGTTGCAAGCGGATTCTCAGTTCATCATGGTGATCCTGCCGGCTGTTATGAAAATCAACCTGAAAGCACTACGCGACGAACTGCCGTTCAAACATCTGCAGTTGGCCACCGAGAGAGAATTTGCTCAGCTTTTTCCGGACGCAGAAATTGGCGCAATGGTTCCTTTTGGAAATCTTTACAACTTGCCTGTCTATGTCGACAAATCATTGGCAAGGGATGAAGAGATTGTATTCAACGCAGGGACTCACGTGGATACGATTCGTATTAAGTATCGCGACTTCGAAAGGCTCGTCCATCCCACTCTCATCGATGCAGCGATTAGGCTCGAGTTGGCTGCCGGATAGCAGTCAAGCCCGTGGGCCGGATGGGCAAGAATGCCTGAAGTCCCATAACCCTTCAAAAGCCTATGGCCACGCCCACTGCCGCAACGCGCCTCTCAACGGGCATCGAATCCTTGGATCATTTGATTGAAGGGCTGCTTTGGGGCGAATGCGTTGTTTTCCATACCAGTGAATCGAGTGAATACGTTTCCTTCCTCCGGCCCCTTTTTTCTTTTCTGTCCTCTCAAAAGATTCCGACAAGCTGGATAAGCTTTTCAAACAAGGACGCCAGTATCCAATTCCATGACACTCCCATCCTTCAAAGCCATCTGATCTTGCCCACGAATCTTGAACAGGTTTTGGAAAAGATTTCAAAGACCATGCAAACCGCCGCGCCGACATTTTTCATCTTTGAGGAATTGACCGAATTAAGGCGGTTGCCCAATGGGGAGGCGGAAATAGTGCCAGCCGTTGAAAGAATCGCCGAAAATCTAACCAACGGAAACGGCTCTGCATACCTGCAAATGAGAAAAGGTACCCTGTCCGATTCAACCGTGGCTCAGATTAAGGACAGGGTCAGTGTTTTCATGGACCTTTGGAAAGTGGACGACGCTCTTTTTTTCCAACCCATCAAAGTTCTTGGCCGATATTCCAAAAAGCTGTTCAAGGCATACCAATATTCCGACGGCGCCATCCGCCCAACTGAAGGCATCGAATTCGAGGAATACGCTAGAGCTCTGGAGAACAAGTCCAGGGAATTCTTGGAACTTTACTCTCAGAAACGCCATATTGAAACGGATCTGCAACGTAAGGTTTTTGAGCTCTCTCTAATCAATGGGATCACGGCGTCTTTGCTAAGCACCATGAACCTGGATGAGATTCTGTATCGAATCCTGGTCGGAGTCACGGCCAAGGAGGGGTTGGGGTTTAATCGTGCCTTCTTGCTTCTAGTGAATGACGCGGAGAATGTCCTGGAAGGAAAGATTGCTATTGGTCCCTCGAGTCTTGAGGAGGCAATGGAGATCTGGATGGACCTCAACAACCGACATTTGACCTTCTCTGACCTTCTGGCCTGTTTTGATGAGGGCTCGCTCCAGCACGACATCCATGTCAACGAAATTGTCAAGAATATCCGTGTCTCTTTGGAAGATCGGTCTCATATTCTCACTAGCCTGCTCATGCAAATGCAGCCGGTAATTATTGGTCAAGGAGGAAATTGGACCCATCCTCATGCCGAGGAGCTTCTGAAACTGTTCGAAGTCCACAGTTTCGCCGCGGTTCCCCTGCTCTACCGAAAGCGCAAGCTGGGCCTTTTGATCGCAGACAACCTCGTCACGCAGCAAGCAATTAGCGAAGAGGATTTACTCATCCTGGAAACCTTTGCCAATTATGCGTCTACAGCCATCGAACATTCGC
>JBGOVH010000093.1:0-8010 GCA_041478005.1 Terriglobia bacterium
ATCGTTGACCTTATAAGTGAAGGAATCTGAGCCATTGTAGTTTGCGCTGGGAGTATAAGTGATAGTGGCGCTGTCGGACTTAGGGGAACTGCCAACGCAAGCGTTGTTGGTAATGCCGCTCAACGTCCCATGCGCCGGACCGCTGACAATTGAGAAGGTTAGCTCGCATTGCTCAGCATCGGTACCGCTTAGAGTAATGCCAACAGAGGTGTCTTCATTAGTATTAGCAGCCGTGTTGGCGGCGGTTGGCGCTGTGTTTTGACTACTCGAACAAATCGAGGGATTCAGAAAGGACTCCGTGATAGATACGGCACAAAGAGGGCCAAAACAGACCTCCGTTCCGTCAGCTCCTTGTCCAATTCCAAATTGGGCGAATGCTTGCCACACCAGGCATTCGTGGGCAGGATTAGAGGCAGGATTAGAAATCGCCGCCAAAATCCCGTCGCGCATGTCTTCATAGGCGGGCCGCTGGGGAGTAAAGTTCATTCCATCTACTAGATAATCAAAAAGCAAATCCTGTGAAAGACCATTTTGCTGCCAAAGTTGCCAAAGTCGCCAAATGGTTGCCGCGTAAATCTCACCGTCGTCGTGAACACTCTGTCCCTGAACGTCCTTATAAGTTCTGGGGTAGTTGGTGTAGGGATTGCGTCGAATTCCGTTGGGGTTGTTACTTGAATATTCCGCCACAACGTCGTTTTTGTTAACCAAGATCGCAAGTACATCACTCATACCTTCACCAATGGCACCAGCCAAAGGACCGCTCATGTCGCCAATCATGAGCCAGGTCAAGCCATGGCCATATTCATGCCAGACAATATCTGAATCTACGTCCCCATCCCTGTTAGGGGTGGCTGTAGTCCAGAGAAACATCTGCATTCTCGGGTGGCTGCCATCGGAGGGGGTTGCGAAATTCGCATTGTTAGTACCAGAGCCATCCTGAGCTTCAGCGAGCACAGAATCGCTCCCAAGACCCGAGCCTGTAATATTTGTTTGCTGGAAATTGCCCGCAGCCTCGTTGAACCCGTGGCGATATAGCTTGTCGTGAATCACGTTGTTCAAATAGAAGAGATTTTGAACTGCTACTTTCTGATTATCCGTAGTGGTCGGAGACTGAGTTAAATCGGCACTGGTCTGGAAATCCTTTGTCGAAGAGACCGGGCGGCCATTGGCATCCGGCGTGTTGTTTTTGTCGCGATCCAAATAAGCATCAACATTATTACCAGTGGTCGTGTCTGTGAAAACCCAGCCAATCGGAGACTCCGTATTACCAGAGCCTGGGCCATAAACAACAGTTTGCTGAGTTTTTCCCGGATACTCCGGAAATACCTTATAGGAATCGAGTCTCGTGCGAACTTGCACGTCGAGAATTTCTCCACTTCGGCCTACCAGGGTATGTCGCAACATATTACTCTGGTCCCAAGTTTCGACCAGGTACCCCTCTTGAAGCGACTTGTCAGCCATGGGAACCACAACTCGTGTGACTGTGAAATCTTCAAGAAACAATTCGTTTTTGGTAAACGTTACGCTATTCCCTTGCCGACTCTTTTCGACAATGTTCAAGGCCATATTTGGATAGTGTTCCTTTAACACGGCCTCCAGGGCCTCTCTGTCACTGATCTGTGCCGACAACAACACACTCGCCAGAGATGCCGGCAGATTTTCAACCACACTGATAATTTGTCCCTGTGCGTTCACACTGGCTTTAACATAAGTCCCGAACACTTCTTGGCCGCCAATCCGTTGTTCCAATCTTAGGTGTGTCACTCCCGAGCTTCCGATAAGGTTTTCTTTCACGATGATGAGGGCGTCGAGCGTGCTCTTTTCCTTTCCTTTCGACTTCAAGAAATCAGCAATTAGCTGCAGTTGGCCCATTTGGGAGGGCTGGGTCAAGGGAAGGTTTCCTTTATTGCGAAAGGTTCGTGCGTTTTTTGATGAAAAATCCATGGCTTTCTCTTGTGCAAAGTTCACAGGCGCGTCGAAAACACCCAACAGACAAATAATAATGAAACACACATTCTTTAGCATCGGTTATGGCCCTCCAATTGGGATACTCATCCATTGAGAAACAAGAGGTAAGGAATTCTGATTGGCATGATGAGCTAGAGTTGAAATCACACTTGTCTTTTTTGAGCAAGTAATTAGCCAATTGGCAAGATTCCCTTAAGAGTCAGTAACTGCAATGCCTCAGTTACGGGTGGGAATCACACGGCATTGGTAGCCACGATGAATGCGCTTTCTGCATTCATCGTGGGCTTTCCATGGCTGATACACCTGTCCACGACAAATGCAACCAGCGCGTTTGTCGTGGCTACCAAAGATTCCCCATGTAACTGAGGCATTACCTTCTCGAGGTGATCGTTGGTTAGAAAACTCATCGGACAGATTTTGGTTGAGCGAAATCTCATAACGCCTCAAGAGCTTCAGAATGCACTGTCCCTGCAACGAGAAAAAAAAGAAAAGATTGGAAGAATTCTTCTGGACTTGGGTTATCTGGCAGAAAAAGACCTGATTGCCGCAATTTGTGATCAGCACAACACGCCCCTTATTACTTCCACTGATTTTCCGGCTGTCCCCTTAGAGCCCGACAAGGTCTCGTACAAATTCTTAAAGCAATTCAAGGTACTCCCTCTGGATCTGGAGGGAAATGTCCTGACTCTGGCCATGGCCGACCCGTCTGATTTAGAGACGCTCGACTCCCTTCGGCTATTCACCGGTTACGACTTCAAGATTCGCTATGCTTTGGAAAACGAAATCTCCGAGGCCTTAGACCGCCTTTACGGCACTGGGGAAGGATCAGCCGGAAAGATGATTGAAGATAGTTCTGGTAGATCGCCAATGGATGAGTCCTATGGGGTTGAGGATATAGAACACCTGAGGGACATGGCTTCGGAGGTTCCCGTCATCCGTATGGTCAACCTCATGATTTCACGGGCAGTGGAGCGTCGTGCCAGCGACATCCACATTGAACCTTTCGAGAAGGAATTCCGTGTCCGGTACCGCATCGATGGAATTCTCCAGACGGTGGAGTCCCCATCGATCCAGCTTAAGGCTGCGATTATTTCCCGCGTAAAGTTGATGGCCAAATTGAATATCGCCGAGCGACGATTGCCGCAGGACGGTCGAATCAAGCTAAAGGTCCTGGGAAAGGAAATTGATCTGCGTGTCTCCACTCTTCCCACGCTTTATGGCGAAAGCGTTGTCATGAGAATCCTGGACAAAAGTGACACCAGTACATTTGACTTGAGGAGACTGGGATTTCCTGAAGCGATGTATTCCAAAATGGAGAAACTGACCTCCGTGCCACACGGAATTCTCCTGGTCACAGGGCCCACCGGGAGTGGGAAATCCACGACTCTATACAGCGCAATGAAGAGAATCAATTTGCCGGATAAGAAAATCATCACCATTGAAGACCCGGTCGAGTATCAAATGGACGGGATCAATCAGATTCACGTCAATGCCCAGATTGGATTAACGTTTGCAGCCGGTTTGCGGCACATCGTGCGCCAAGATCCAGACATCATTATGATCGGGGAAATTCGCGACCTGGAAACCGCCGAAATCGCCATCCGTTCTGCCTTAACCGGTCACCTGGTCTTCAGCACACTTCATACTAATGATGCCCCCAGTGCCATCACCCGACTAGTGGACATGGGAGTGGAGAACTACCTGTTGTCTTCCTGCCTGATTGGAGTTCTGGCTCAGCGCCTGGTCAGGATTATTTGCAAGCATTGCAAAGTGGAGTATCCGGGTGATCTGGAATATCTGCGTTCTCTTGGCTTTCCTGTGAATGGATCCAATACCGTCAAGCTTTTCAAGGGGGAAGGTTGCGATACCTGCGGTTTCACCGGTTACGAGTCAAGAAAAGGGATCTTTGAATTGATGGAGCCGGACGACGAAATCCGTCGAATGATTGTATCCAATGAATCTTCCAATATCATTGCCAATTACGCCCGCAGCCAGGGGATGAGAAACTTGCGGCAGGACGGGTTTGATAAGGTGCTGTCTGGGCTGACCTCATTGGACGAGGTTGTGAGAGTGACTCAGGACGTCTAGAAGCGTGATACGTGAAGTGCAACAATTGGCTTTTGACGCTTCACCTATCGCTCATCACGGAAACGCACAATATGACAACTTTCTTCTACAAAGCAGTGGGCAGAAACGGAAACGCAGTGGACGGATTTCTGGAGGGAGCGAATGACAGGTCCATCGCCGTCAGACTTCAGGAAATGGGGCTCATCCCGCTTCACATCGGCGCCAAGCGGGCGAAGTCTTCTTTCAAGTTGAACCTGAATTGGAGTCTTGGGAAAGTCAACTCCAAAGATATCATGTTTCTGACTCAAGAACTGTCGACACTTATCAATGCCGGATTGCCCCTGGACCGGACTCTGACCATTTGCAAGGACCTCTCTGAGAAACCACATGTCCGTTCGATGGTGGAGGATATCCTGCAAGGAATCAAACAGGGGAAAACATTTGCAGACAGCCTATCAGTCCATCCGGAGAGCTTCTCCAAGCTTTATGTCAACATGGTGCGTGCCGGTGAGGCGAGTGGCTCCTTACCGCTTGTGCTGGATCGGCTGGTTGAATTCCAGCAGTCAGCGGATGAGTTGAAGAGTTATTTGATCTCCTCCCTCATTTACCCCTCTCTTTTGTCGGCTGTGGGGGTTGCTTCGATTGTTATCCTTCTAAACTTTGTCATCCCGAAGTTCGCTCAGGTGTTTCAAGACGCAGGGAAGTCTTTGCCGCTGCCAACACAAATCCTGCTGAACATGAGCGAGTTCTCCAAGAGCTACTGGTGGGTTTTCGCGCTGGCTGCCACGGCAGCCTCGATTGGTTTCTCACGCTTTGTTGCCACCGAGCGGGGACGCTGGCTCTGGGATAGTTTCAAACTCAAGGTGCTGATTTTGGGAGATGTGCTCCGAAAAATCGAGGTGGCTCGGATCTCGAAGACGCTGGGCACCCTGGTACACAATTCTGTTCCACTGATTCATTCCTTAAACATTGTTAAAGAAATCAGCGGAAATGCCGTGATTTCGAAGTCCATCCTGGAAATTGCTGATGGGGTTAAGAGAGGTGAGGGCGTGGCCGGCCCCATGCAAAAAACCGGCGTTTTTCCACCACTTGCAATCCACTTGATCGAAGTTGGAGAGGAAACGGGACGGCTCGACTCGATGCTCCTGGAGCTTTCCAAGGTCTATGACAAGGAAGTGCGCTCTGCCATCAAGAATCTGATCGCTTTGTTTGAACCCGTTATGATTTTGGTAATGGGTGTGGTGGTTGGTGTCATCGTGATTTCAATGTTGCTGGCCATCGTTAGTATCAATGATGTACCTCTGTAGCGCGCATTATGGCAAGTTCAGTGCAGACCTAAGGATGCGCTATTTAAGGAGAATGACCATGTGTGAGCGAAATCTTATAGCACGTGTGGGAAAACCCTCTGGGACGGACAAACCATTCAAGTGGCTCAGCATTGCTCGGTGCCAACGTAGAGGTTTTACTCTCATCGAATTGTTGGTGGTGATGGTAATTATCGGTTTGCTGGGTGCGTTAGTCATGCCGCGTCTTTTCAAGAATGTGGGTAAAGGAAAGATAACTGCCACAAAAGTGCAGATTGCGGGGTTCCAGACAGCCCTGGGAGCGTATAAGCTTGACGTGGGTTCTTTTCCCAGCACGGATGAGGGCCTCCAGGCCCTGCGAGTCCGACCCACGTCGGCAACTCGTTGGGATGGGCCTTATCTGCCGAAAGAAATTCCCTTAGATCCCTGGGGGAATCCATATGTATACAAATTCCCTGGTGAGCATGGCGATGAACCCGACATAATTTCTTATGGTGGAGACGGTCGCGATGGTGGTGAGGGAGAAAATGCGGATGTTCTCAGCTGGAAATAGGCGCAAAGAATCTTTATCTCCAGATTTTCGATTTCGGATTGCCTCTCAGGTCAGGACCTTTGAATTCGCAATTCGCAATCCGCAATCCGCAGCAGGATCTCGGGGCTTTACTCTAATCGAACTTTTGGTCGTTCTGGTTCTTATTGCAATGATCTCTGCCGTTATGATTCCTTCCCTTGGGCGCGGTCTTTCAACCGTGAAGCTGAAGACCAGTTCGCGTGAAATCGCAGCCGCGTTGCGGCTAGCCAGATCCAAAGCGGTAAGAGAACAACAGGTTTATTTCATCGGGTTTGACCTTGAAAAGAATCAGGTTGAATTGACTAGTGAGACTCTCAAATACCAAAGATCCTTTTCCTTGCCTGAGGGGGTTTCAATTAAGGAAGTCTCTTTCCTGAATGCAGAACAGGGTAAGAACCGCTCGAGTTCCTATTTTTTCTTTTCGCCCAATGGGATGGCGGATGCGTTTGAAGTTACTCTCCGCAATGAGCGCGGGCGAGAATCGAAGGTAATTCAAGACTCTGTAAGGCCCGAGCCCCGGATTGAGGAAGTGGAGAATGTCAAGACCTTTTAGAAAAAGGCGTGCTGAACAAGGGTTCAGTTTGATGGAAGTACTGGTAAGCATGGCCATCCTCGGGATCACCTTTACTTCGCTCTTTAGTCTAATTTCGACATCACTCAAGAATATTGACAGGATTCAAGACAGGGAAAAGATGATCCGCCTGAGCCAGATGAAAATGAACGAGCTTACACTCAACGCCAATTTGGGGAATGACCAGCCGGGCCTTTCCGGCAAGTTTGATGACAAGTTTTCGTGGCAAGCGACGATCGAAACTGTTAATTCCTCAGAAGAGACCACTCCTTCCCCAACGTATGTTCTTGCCAGGATTCGTTTGCTGATTTCCTGGTCGCATCTCCTCCAGGAGAATCAATACAGCCTGGAAACTCTAACCTGGGTGCCTGTCAGATAGGGGATTGAACTTTGGTGCAACAACGAGCAAAAAGATTCAAAGTGGACCCAAGACCGCGACGTTCAAGATTCTCCCATTCCGGCTTCACGCTTCTGGAATTGATGGTCAGCATGACGCTCATGAGTATGGTTGCATTGACCATCCATTATGGATTCCGCCTTGGGCTAAATGCTTGGGCAAAGGCAGATCGTGCGTTGCTGCGGGTTCGGGAGACTCAATCGATCTTTGACCTGATGAGTCGTCAACTTGGTTCCATGGTGCCTCATTACTCGAAGCAGAAATTCAATGATGCTGATGCAGAAGTCTTGCTTTATCAAGGTACCGAAACGGGCATGCGGTTTGTCTCAACTTTTTCTTTCGAGTCGCGTAACTCTGGGGGCATGCGCCTGGTTGAATATTTCTTCTCTAGATCGGGCGAAAGCAACACCAGGGGTTTCATCGTCAACGAAACCGTGCTCCCGGGCGATGAAGAGCTCGCACAATCGGTATTCAGTGGTCTGACAAAAAGAGACGACAATGTGTTTGTGGCCAATTTTTTCGATTTTGTTCCGAAGAAAAATAGCCTCTATCTGATCCATGATATCGACACTGTCCAATTCAGATACTTTGAGCAAAAAGAACCCCTCGCTTCTCCAAATCCCTTAGTTCGAAGTCTTGTACGAGAACAGTTGCCTGCAGGGGTTGAGATCAAATTACATTGGGACAATCCAGGAATGTTTTCCTGCCGAGATCTTTCAATTGTGGTTCCTATGCACGCTGGATAGTAAGTTGGGTTTCGCTATGAATCGGATTTCCAAGAAGCTTTCCTACTGCAAGCTCAAGCAACCTGGGCAAGAAGGGGTTGTTCTGATTGCCCTGCTCTGGATTCTTGCTGCGCTGTCTCTTTTATCTCTAAGTCTTGCCTCAACAGTAAGAACAGAAGTGAATGTGGCTCAAGCTGGAGCTGATGCAGAGAAAGCATACTTTTGGGCAAGGGGAGCAGCGGAGATGGCCCTTTATGGCATAGCGTTTCCGAAAAAGGAGATTGGGGCACAGGAAGCCTTATTTCCTTACGCCGGGGGCATGAATCATTTTTGGGTCGGTAATGAGGATACTCTCTGCCACGTCGCTGTTCTCGACGAGTCTGGAAAGGTTGATTTGAATCATGCCG
>JBGOVH010000507.1:0-3164 GCA_041478005.1 Terriglobia bacterium
CAACGGAAAGTCGGGCCCGACTTTCTCCCTCCAGTTCTTGATAAACGCGACGTTGGATTTCATACCTGCGTGGCCAGCGCCCGGTCCATAGGGAAGCGGTATTTTGGCCCCATGAAACCCCAAGTCCTTTGCCAAGTCAGGGCGCGATGTCGTTGCGTAGACAGGAACACGTTGCTTTGTTCTGCCACCCATCAGGTTATAGACCGGCTCATTGACCGTTTTCCCATAGAGATCCCACAACGCCAGATCGACTGCACTCATTGCATGCAGAGCCAATCCCTTGCGGCCGTAGTGTATCGATGCTCTCCACATTTGGTCCCAGATATGTGACCGGTCACTGGCACTCTGCCCCTCAACGAAGAGGGACAAATGCCTCTCGATGATGAAGGCAGCCGCCTCCCCCCCCGTGCTGAGACCAATTCCGACGAGACCGTTTTCGTCCTCGATTTCAACGATGACCGAAGGGACATTGGCTACTCCCCAAGACTTCCGCGAACCTGAATACTTGGGAAACCGAGACATGGGATTGGCGATTGGCGGATGCGTCTTCTCATGATCCCAGCTTTGGTCAGCAGCGGTCTGTCCCAAGATCCAATGGGTCTCGGGAGTGTCATGAACGTCGCTGGCGCCGTAACCCTCTGCCTTCGAGACAAGGGCGCGCACCTCCCTTATCTTGGGCCTACCATGAAAGGGCCTGACGTCATCGAAGGAGATTGGCTCGAGAAGCATTTTGATTGCCTTTCTTTTGGGGCGGTTAGAGGTTCGTTGCCCGCTCTTGATTTGATCCATGCGTCCAGAATTTATTCATAACGGCTCTCAGTATGCAAATAGAATTCCTAGCGCAGAGGTGCGACCCAGGGACTAGATTACCGAATCACTCGGCCAGATGAGATAGCCAGTTCCCCGACAGGCCCCGCATTGGCTGGCCTGCCAATTCCCAAGGAGACCCGATCCGCATGGAGCGCAATCACAGGACAGTGAACCCCGGCAGTGCCAGCAGATATCCGGGTCATAAGCCTGCTCGAAATGCTCTTGGCCCCGAACCCTGGCCGTGATCCTCTGAGGAAGGTTGATCCGCATCAACACGAGAGGACTGTGCCTGGGCAGCCTGGGTTGTCATGGCAACAGACCAACCAGCAATCCCAGATTTCTGCAAAAAACGACGCCGGTTCATGTTGCTTCTCCTGAGCGATGTTGCTCAAACTAATAAGACACTATCCCTGTGCGTCACCGGACGGGTCTCTTCATCTGTTGGGCCAGCAGCGAGAGGTTCAACCGTGCTCCCCTCTGACTACTTGGTTGAGCCCGCTTGGGGGGGGTCTTCGCTTCATACTCCTTTTTCTTCTTCAGAAGTTCCGGAGACGGCGGATAGACATCGCGGAAGCGATATTCTTTCTGTCGCACCAGATGCCGTTCGTAATCCTCCATTGCCTCAAGCTCGCCCCCTTTCTCGATCACGGTTTCCAGCAATTCAGGAGGAAAGAAGATGATCCCTTCGTCCGTGGCGACCACAATATCGCCTGGCAACACTGTGGTCGTTCCAATGCGAACGGGCACGTTCCATTCAGCTCCCAGCCATAGCGCCCCGCTGACGTGATAAAAGCGGGCAAAAACCGGGAAATCCTTGAAACTCTCAGCCCTTAACTCTGCCAGATCACGGCTTGCGCCATCAATGACCACACCCGCAGCACCACGCAACCTCATTCCCAGGGCGCTAATGTCTCCCATGAAAACGGCGCCCTCCTCGCCACCGAGGTCTACGACGAGAACGTCCCCTGGCTTAGCTTCCTCCGCTGCACGCGCATGATAGCCAGCCGGCCAACCACCTTCCTTCGCCAGTGTTTCCAAGGCTCTTTTCACATCCGGTCGCGCTGGCAAATAGCGAATGGTCAAAGCCCGACCTACGAGTCGCTGACCAGGCTGGGTGCCTGTAAAGCCACGAACGTAACCACTCTTATAATCGCCTAACTGCCCCCAGATGGTTTCGAATTGCAGCTTCCTGAGTCGCTCGAGCTGTTCCAGTGAAACCTCAGGCCCGGAGGTTCGAAGCACATCCATGATGGAAGAGTAAGAGGTTCGGTTCTGGCGAAAATGGGACGGGGCTGGAATATCGGGCGGGAAATTCTGGTCATAAGACTTTTGTGCAAGCAGAATCGGACACAGAGTTACCAAGACGAAAAACAGTTGGACAAATCTCACAGTTACCTCCTGTCAGCCTGCCAGGTTGCGCATCCCAGTTTGAACCTGACCGTTATTTGGAGTGAGGGACGCAGTGGGTAGTTGACGTCGACCCAAAGTTTTCGGCAAACCGTAGGCTAGTTTTCTTGCTTGCAGAAAAATTCTGCTCGACAGTTGGACTGGCCTCGTCTGGATTGGGGGAAACAGGATTTGCTCGGAACCGTTTGCCGGCCTGGAATGAAACCGATCTGGAGCCATCTTCTGTCCACCTCGAACAATCAAATCGACGAGGACCCATGAAGGAGAATTAACAAAAAGCCATTTCAGGACTGCTTTAGGAATTCTTGAGATGTGTTCCGGGCAAACGGGATCGCAAGGTCTGCCACAGTCAGAAATCCTGGTCGCGCTTCAATGACTCGTGGAATGCAGTTTGCAACCATGGCAGCCGATCCTCGCTGTGGGTTACACCCAGGGCTGATGGTGAGATTCATGGAATTATAGCCTTCGATGGATATGGCATCTTCGGTGGCAAGATTGATCGACGCCGGCGCAACATGTGCAATAAACTCGGCAGAGATCCAAGGCTTGCCGCCCACCAGACCTGTCGAACGCTGGATGAACCCGGCAGTCTGACCTACTTCCACCTTCACGTGTTCATTCACGTAGACCTGTTCAGCTAACAAAGGTTCGAAGGACTTTTCAATGCGCTCGAGGTCTCGTCCGAGACATTTGGATGTCAATGTAAACGATTGCGGAAAACCGATGTGCCCGCTTATGGATCCGGACTTCACTCCAGCCTCGAACTCGGCCTTTGAAAAGCCAATACCCAAGCGTCGCTGGATGGTGGCACTGAAGCGCGACACATCCACCACTCGCCTTACTCGAATACGTTCCACGTCCCAGGCGATTCCAGTAGCCGTCAGCAGGAGTGCGTCGAAGATGAAGCCGGGATTCAATCCCACGCCGAGGAGCGAAACTTGACGGGC
>JBGOVH010000101.1:0-7679 GCA_041478005.1 Terriglobia bacterium
CCCCGTTTTACAACAAGATCAATATTCCCATTGGGCTTTTCCTGCTCTTCTTGACCGGAGTTGGGCCATTGTTGACCTGGCGCAAAACCTCGGTGCAGAGCCTGAAAAAAAACTTTACAATCCCTATCACTGCAGCCCTGATCTTGGGGGGTACTTTCTTCGCATTTGGGATGAGGCACTTCTATTCCCTGGTTTGTTTGATGTTGTGCGTATTCGTGCTGTGCACCATTATTGCCGAGTTTCATCGCGGAGCGCGGGCCCGTCGGAGGCAAGGGGAAAGCTACTTTGAGGCGCTCTGGATTCTTACCTTTCGCAACACACGTCGTTATGGTGGTTATATCGTCCACGTGGCTATGGTCTTCCTGTTTGTGGGTTTTGCGGGGGCGGGATTTAATCAGGCAGTCCAAAAGGAAATGGCTCCAGGGGATACGCTCTCGATTGGCAGTTATTCTTTGACGCTGGCTCAGATCAAAAACTCGGAAAACGCAAACTATGTTTCCTCTCTTGGGATTTTCACAGTTTCGAAAAACGGGGATATTATCGGGTCGGTGCGTCCAGAACGGCGATTTTACAAGGCCAGCGAACAGCCGACCACGGAAGTGGCGCTGAAGCGAAACTTAAAAGAGGACCTCTACGTTGTGCTGGCCGGTTTCAATCAGGAACAGACTAAGGCAATTATTCATGCGTATCTGAATCCTTTAGTGGCTTGGATTTGGATTGGCGGGGCCACCTTTGTCTTTGGGACCATCATCTGCTTGATACCCAATAAGCATGAGAGGGCCTTAAAAGCGGCTCCAGTAAAATTACAAGTTGAAGAGTTGGCCAAGACCTAATATGCGCTTTTCTTTGATAATTTTGATGTCTTTGCTGGCGGCTTCGCAACTTCGGGCTCAGATCGTTACACCTGAAGTCAAGAAAGTCGCTCAAGCCTTCATGTGCCAGTGTGGCGATTGCAATTACCAACTCTCACAATGCAGCATGTTGAACTGTCCGTCGGCTACGCCTCTTCGGGCAGAGATTTCAGACCATATGAAAAATGGGTTGAATGAGCTGCAAATCAGAGAGGCGTTTATGGCCAAATACGGTAAGGTGATCCTATCTGCTCCAACAGCACAGGGGTTTGACCGCGCCGCCTGGGCACTTCCATTTGTGATGCTTCTCGTTGGGTTAGCTTTCGTCTATCTTGTGATTCGGTCTTGGCTGCGGCGAAAGCCAGCCTTATCTCCCACCACAGGGAATTCGGGTTTGATTCCCGAGGATTTCCAAAAGAAACTCGAGCAAGAACTCAAGGATTTTGAATAAACTCCTTGATCGCGGAGAATCCATGGCTTCACTTGTTTTGATTTGCAGTTTGATATCTGCAGCCGTCCTCTTTTATGTGTTTCGTCCTCTAATCATCGGCAGAGGGGGCTCATTTGCCATGGACTGGGATGCCAAGTCGAGTGCCTTAAAGCTTCTGCTGCGAAAGAAGGAAACCATCTACGAGAACATCAAAGATCTCGAATTTGAATACAAGATGGGAAAGCTTTCCGATGAGGATTACCACCGACTCCACAACGAATATTTGCAGGAAGCCTACGGTGTTATGAAAAAGATTGAATCTGTCAAGCCGGAGACCCTGGAAAAACCTGGCCAACCTCAGGTCGTGGCCGTTCTCAAGAGCGGCAGGAAGTCAAAGAATTGAGTTTTCTTGCTTGACGTTTGGAACCAGCAGGATTGACTCAAATTCCCTGCAATTTCAAAATCGTGAATGATTTTTACAGAAAACGAGCTCTTCATTAATCACCTCTCTCGAAAAATCACATTCTTCTTTATTTGGTTTGCTTGCCTGTTTTTTCCCTTGACCGGTCTTGCTGAACGAAAAATTCAGGGTCGCGTCATGAATGGGACTTCAAACCTCTCTTCAGGCAGCCAAAAGGTTGAACTGCTCACGCTGGGTGAAGGGATGAATCGAAGTGCCGAAACTGTCACTAGCGCCGATGGTAGTTTTCAATTCTCTCTTGCAGAAAATACTCAAACTCCTCACTGGCTCTTGAGAGTCATCTACGAAGGCGTGAATTATAATCTCTCAGTTTCTCCGGAGCAGGATCTCACTCAACCCGTAACCTTGATGATTTATGAGACTGCGAAGAAGCCGGAAGGCATTCAAGTCTCGTTGCCGCTCATGCTGGCTCAGGCGAGCGGTAACGCTTTGTTTGTGCAGCAACAATACTTGCTAGCCAATGAGACTCAGCCCAGAAAGACACTGGTCAATTCGGATGGGACCTTTCTCTTTGATACTCCTGCCAGGGAGGTTATTAGTGAATTAAGTGTATCAGTGGTCGGTTTGGCAGGGATACCGCTCCCCCAAAATCCCACACCACGAAAGGAAGGCGGATTTCTTATCACTTACCCAATGAAGCCCGGGATCAATGAAATCCGAATTTCCTACCGCGTAAATTTTGCAAACAATCAACGTGAGTTGAAGCATCGGCTTTTTTACGGATCGCAGGCCACAAAGGTTCTGGTCTTGCCTTCCAGTCTTCAAGTGTCTGGGGAGGCTGTCAAGTCGTCTGGGATCGATACTCGCACTCAGGCGGGCACTTACTTAATTTCATTTGTTCCAAAAGGGGCTTTTCTACATGTCAACATTACCGGCGATGCCCCTATGGTTTCAGAGGAAAGAGGGCGCCCTGGAGACGACCGTAATGATGAAGGGGAAGCAGGGCAGCCTCAGATCCGTGTTGTCCGGCTCTCCAACCGGGTATTTGAGAACAAGATCCCTCTTCTGGGAGGCTTCGCTGTCGTTTTTGTGATTGCCATCCTTTACGCAGTCAGACAAAAATGGCAATCCGCTTCTGTAGCCAAATCAGATCGAAGATGAAAGCCACATCTGATTTTCTAACCACGGGGAATAAAATAATTCAATGTGCTTTATCGAAGTTGAGGCAATCCTGTGGACGTTTGTATCCATATTATTCCGGCTGAGCGAAAAGATGATGTTTGCTGTGAATCCGCACCTTGTTTTTTCCCCGTGTTCCCCGTGGTTCATCAGTTTTTCGTGTCTGCGAGGCAGCAGTGAATTCAGACAGAACCACTCCGGTTGTTCATATAGAAAAGGTGGAAAAATGGTTCGGCCGGACCAGTGCTCTGCGAGACATAAACCTAACGGTGCAGCCCGGCGAGTTTATGGTTTTCCTGGGCCGCAACGGCGCCGGGAAGTCCACGCTGCTTCGTGTTATTGCCAGAATCATCAGGCCCAATTCAGGCAAAGTGGAAGTTTGTGGAGTTGACATACAACGCCGCCCGGAGGCGGGAAGAGAACGTCTGGGTTTCGTTGCCCACAACACATTTCTCTACCGCAATTTGACTGCTCGAGAGAACCTGAAGTTTTTCGCCAAGCTCTATCAAGTACCAAATCCCGAGGAGCGAATCCGGGAAACACTTGGTTGGGTTGGTCTGGAACGAAGCGCTAATCGCCAGATTCAGGGTTTTTCCCGTGGGATGCAACAGCGCTTGGCGATTGCTCGCGCCACGCTGCATAACCCGCAGATTCTTCTTCTGGATGAACCTTTCTCCGGATTGGATCTAGAAGTCTCCGAGCTTTTAGCGGAATGGCTGAAAGAATTCGTAAGTCACGGGAAAACCATCCTCATGGCCACGCACGATCTTGTGCAAGGGCTCGATGGAGCTCACCGGTGGGCAATTCTCGACTATGGAAAGATTGTCGAGGAGATTACGGGGTCTTACGTGATGGTACGCGACAAATACCGGCAGTTCTTGAAAGAGCGAAAGAGTGAATTTTTTTAGTCAAGCCGCCGCAATCCTTTGGAAAGATATTCTCACCGAGTTTCGCAGCAAAGACGCGATCACCTCCATGCTGATTTTTGGCTTGTTGGTGATCTTGATGTTCTATTTTGCGTTCGAGCCAGATCGCTTGGAAATCGAGAAGTTTGGCCCAGGCCTGCTCTGGGTGACGTTTATTTTTGCCGGAATGCTGGGTATGAACCGGGCTTTTGCCGGGGAGCGGGAAAACGACTCGCTGCAGGGATTGAAACTGGCGCCCATTAGTTGGGCGGCTATCTACCTCGGCAAAATGCTAGCGAATCTGGCTTTCATGTTGCTGGTTGAAGCTGTGATCTTGATTTGCTTTGCCGTTTTCTTCAATTTCGATCTTGTTCCCAGGTTGGGCTGGATGCTGATGATTACTTTACTTGGGACGCTAGGCTTTGCATCGGTGGGAACAATCCTGGCGGCAATTTCTATGAACACCCGGATGAGCGATGTGATGCTTCCGATCCTGTTGCTCCCCGTCATCTTGCCCCTGGTCATCGGGGCGGTCTCCTCTACCGCCGCCATCTTCACCGATCCTCCAGGTGAAGGCCTTGCATTCTGGCTAAAGTTCCTGGTTGTTTATAACATTGTTTTTCTAACAGTTGCCTTGTTGCTTTTTGATTTCGTACTGGAGGAGTAACATGAAACTCCAAACTCTCTTCGCGCTTCTTACTTTCGTGGTCATGCTGGCCGCTCTCTATGCGATCTTTATCTATGCTCCAACAGAGCTCACCATGGGTGTGGTCCAGCGGATTTTTTACTTCCATGTGTCTTCCGACTGGATCAGTTTTCTGGCCATTTTTTTTGCGGTTACTTACAGCATTCGGTTCCTAATGACAGGGGAACGGGAGTTGGACACGAAAGCGGCAGCGGCGTTCGAAGTGGGCTTCATCTTTTGCACTTTGGGAATCGTCAGCGGTATGATTTGGGCCAAGCCGGTTTGGGGGATTTGGTGGACCTGGGATCCACGCTTGACCTCGATGTTCGTGCTCTGGCTGATTTACATCGGATATCTTATGCTGCGACGACTCCTGGAGTCTCCCGAGCAGCGTGCCAGGCTCTCGGCAGTGTTTGGGATCCTTGGAGCGGTGGACGTGCCCATTATCTATATGTCAAACCGTTGGTGGCGAACTCAACATCCTCAGCCTGTTATGGGAGGAGGAGAGAGCTCAGGACTGGAACCGCAAATGTGGGTTGCTTTCTTTCTGGCGCTCACTGCATTTACACTGTTCTATCTATACCTCTGGAAGATACGCTGTAACTTGGAGCAAACCACGGAGACCGTCGAAACACTCCAGCGACAAATTGAAATTCGCCTCAAGGAGGCCCGATGAACTACCTCTTTGCAGCATGCGCCGTTATCTGGTTTTTGCTTTTCGCGTATGTTTTCACGATCGCGAAGCGCCAGCAGAAGATCCAGGACGAATTGGCTCGTATTCAGGAGTTGCTGGACCACCCCAG
Organism: Terriglobia bacterium; assembly: GCA_041478005.1. GTDB lineage: Bacteria > Acidobacteriota > Terriglobia > Versatilivoradales > Versatilivoraceae > JBGOVH01. The sequence continues at coordinate 5,275 of JBGOVH010000101.1, forward strand.
GAATCCTGGAAAGTGACCTGAGAGATTCACCGAAATCACGTTAGAGGAAGCTCACCATGACTCATCCCAACGAACAGCCGATTGATATTCAAGAGCACGGCGCCAACCAGCAAACATCTCACCGGCGGCTTTTCTTGCAACTGCAAGTATTCAGCGGTTGCAAAGACAGCCATAGCCTGGTGCACGCGCTACGTGACAGAAGGATGGAAACCGTTTTGTACACGGACATCAATGATCCGCAGGGAGTCGGCATCCTAACCATGCACGAGGATCCAGTTTTTTTCGTAACTGAACTTCGCGATATGCTGGATTTAGAACCTTTTCGTGGACTGACGCACAAGCCTGAGTTCACCATGTTGGGGCGTACTTATTCTTCCGGCTTTGAGCCCGACCTGGAAGATTGGCTGCTGCGAAAGCCTCGCCGGACCTGCCTTAATCCAGAGTGGCCCTGGGCGGTCTGGTATCCCCTGAGAAGAGCAGGGGCTTTTGCGAAGCTGCCTCCTCAGGAACAAGGAAGCGTTCTCCGTGAGCACGCTATGATCGGACGCGCCTACGGGGATGCCGATCTGGCTCATGATGTCCGATTGGCCTGCCACGGCTTGGACGCCCATGATAATGACTTTGTCATTGGGTTGCTTGGCCGCGATCTGTACCCTCTCTCCCACATTGTGCAGACGATGCGCAAGACCACACAAACCTCCCAATACCTGGAGTCGCTCGGACCATTCTTCATAGGGCATGCTCTCTGGCAGAGTCCGTGTTCTTGAAGCAACTAAGCCTTCAGAAGTCCAGTCGCAATTGAAACCGCAAGGTGCGCCCGTCGTTGAGCGTGTTGCTGATCTGCCCGAAACTGGGCGAGGTCAGGCTTTTGGTGGGCTCAGCGAACTGCGGGGTGTTGAAGAAATTAATAGACTCAGCTCGGAATGTGATTCGGCTGCCGCGCAAAAGGGGCCACGACTTTGAAAGAGAGGCATTGACGTTGCCGATCCGTCCTCTTCGAAAGGCATTACGGCCCAGGTTCCCGGCCATTTGTTCGGGCGCTTTGATGAACTGGAATGCCGAGGCCGGTAGAAGCCGCTCCGACTCGTCGGGATGCCCTATCGTGCGGCCTAAGACTGACGGGTCCAGGACGTTCGGGCGGTCACCAAAGCGGCCGTCTACGTTGCCGAATCCCAGGCCATCGGAACCGGAATCGACGCTGAAGGGGGTGCCTTGCTTTGCCAGCAGCACCCATGAAAAGATCCAGGATCCGAACACTCGCTCCCAGGCCTTTCGTCCTGCTGCAAGCCTGGGGGTGTTGTACGAAGCCTGCAACAAAAAGGCATGGGGCTGGTCAAAGTCGCTAAGCGCTTTCAGATCGACGCTCGATTCAAATTCAGTTTGCGACACGGCGACTCGTGCGTCGGGGCCCGACGCCGTGTTGGTATAGTTGCTGCCGAGATCAATTGATTTGCTGAACCAGTAGGATGCGTTGATGGTGAGCCCTTGCCACGGGGGCATAATCACCGAAACCCGGCCCGCGTCGTAATAACCTCGGGAGGAGTTATGGATCAGAAGATGTTCAAAGAGTTTCTGATCCGGCCTGCGTTGGTTAATGGTCGCGCTCGTAAAGGGAATGCCTTCTACGACACGCCCGCCGTTGAGAAACCAGGTCTGGATTAACTTGATGGACCGGCTGCCGACGTAGCCGAACTGCAGCCTCCACTGAGAGACGGGTTCGAGCTCCCAACTCAAGTTGTATTGGTGCGAGTAGGGAGTAATCAAGTTTGGGGAGACCTCGATAAGGCTGGTGCGTCCGTTAGGATCCAGGTCCTCGAAGCGGACTCCGCCGAGCGGATCGGCCAGGTTGGGTGCGGGAATCACAATCCGAAGGCTGTTTGGCGCGTTCAATCGGTCCTGACCGTAGGTGACTGGGAAGATCTGGCCGTAATGCAAGCCATAGGCCGCGCGTAGAACGCCCCAATGCTCGGCCAGGCGATAGGCAAAGCCAAAACTCGGGGCCCAATTGTTGAAGTCCGAAGCATAGCGCAAGTGGCTGCGACCCGTGACGTCATGCGGTCTAGTGACCGGCTCATAGCGAAGCCCAATATCGAACGTCAGGCGCGACCCAAGCTGCCATTTGTCGCCGAGGTAGTAATGCGTCTCCCAGTTTCGAAATCCCCGATAAGTCGTCCCCAGAGCCTGGATCAACTCGGTCGGGGTTCCCATCCGCAGGTTGGTGATAGCGTCTCGGCCGAAGTCGTTGCGAAAAGAAAGAATGCCGCGGTGGCCATCCGTCTCCTCGCCGTTGTACTGCAAACGGGTCAGGGCAAAGCCCGCTGTGATCGAGTGGTGACTGCGACTGTGATGTACACCGGCCGCGTAGCGAAACCGATTTTGCGCACGATCGAGCGGGATGATCGGGA
>JBGOVH010000404.1:0-3836 GCA_041478005.1 Terriglobia bacterium
GGCTGTGCTAAAGAGCTCGTCATTCCCGGCAGATGAGCCGTCGTTCTTCAAAATGCCTTCCGCCTTATTTAGATTCTACGCCGAACTCAATGATTTTCTCCCTCCAGAGAAACGCCAATTCACTTTTCGACACTCATTTCAGGGACGAGTGTCGATCAAGGACATGATTGAGGCGATAGGAGTACCCCATACAGAAGTCGACTTGATCCTTGTAAATGGTGAGTCCGTGGCTTTTACCTACTGGGTCAAAGATGCTGACGTCATCAGCGTCTATCCAGTTTTCGAAAGCCTGGACATCACGCCTCTCCTGTGTGTCCGCTCAGCGCCTTTGCGTGAGACGCGGTTTGTCGTGGATACCCATCTTGGACGTCTTGCGGCTTATCTTCGCATGCTGGGCTTTGATACGCTCTACGGGAATGACACGAAAGACGAAGAGCTGGCCATGCTTTCCAGTCGGCAAAAGAGAATTCTGCTCACTCGGGATCGAGGTTTGCTGAAGCGCAGCCTGGTCACCCACGGATACTGTATCCGCGAAACCAGCCCAAGAAGACAGTTGGTCGAGGTCGTGCACCGCTTCGATCTCTCAGACTCCATTCAATCGTTTCGCCGTTGTATCCGCTGCAATCACTTGCTGCAGCCGGTGAGCAAGGAAATCGTGGCCGAGTACTTGCCACCTTCAATACTTGCGATCCATCAAGAATTCCAGCGCTGCACATCCTGTGGAAAGGTTTACTGGAAGGGCTCTCATTACGAGAGGATGCAGGAGTTTATCAGCCGCATCCTGGCGGAGAATGGAGCATGAAAAGCTTCTATGAAAAACTCCAAAGCCAGTCGATGTCTATGTTATGATTTGGCTGCGAGGCTCTCAAATGACTTCAACGACTAAGATCTTCACAGCGGAGGACCTTTTAAAGATGCCCCAGGACGGCTCTCGTTACGAACTGGTGAAAGGAGAACTGCGAATGAAACGACGATTCAGAATGATTTCGATTTTCTCTGTTCTCTTATTAGCTTGCGCTGGTCTGCTGACAATTCAAGCGGAGGATTCTCCAAATTTGCCGCCTCCGGTTAAGACAACTGTGGACTTTACACGTGACGTCGAACCCATCCTGCACATGAAGTGTTATGTCTGCCACGGCTCTGAACAGCAGATGAATGGCTTGCGTCTTGACCAAAAAGAGGCGGCGCTTAAAGGCGGTTACTCCGGCCCCGCCATGATCCCAGGTAAAAGCGCCGAGAGCAAGCTCATCTTGAAAGTGGCCAGTTCCAAAGAGGGGTATAAGATGCCCCCTGCAGGCCCGGCCTTGAGCGCCACGGAAATTGGCATTCTGCGCGCCTGGATTGATCAAGGGGTGCTGTGGCCTGCCCCGTCTGCAGCAGCTGCCGCACAAAAACTTTCTTTAAGTGAAAGAAGATCGCATTGGGCGTTTCAGCCTGTTCGGCGGCCGGAAGTTCCCATGGTTCGGCAGCGTTCATGGGTCAGAAATCCCATTGATACTTTCATCTTGTCGAAACTGGAGTCCGAGGGGATAGCTCCTTCGCCGGAAGCAGACAAACTCACGCTGATCCGGAGGCTGAGTCTAGATCTCACCGGCCTTCCTCCCACGCCCCAGGAAGTCAATGACTTTTTGTCAGACAACCGCCCAGAGGCTTACGAGCGTCTGGTTGACCGACTGCTTGTCTCTCCGCATTATGGTGAGAAGTGGGCCCGTCAATGGCTGGATCTGGCGCGCTACGCCGACAGCGATGGATACGAAAAGGACCTTCCCCGCCCCTATGCCTGGCGCTGGCGGCAGTGGGTCATCGACGCCTTGAACAAGGATATGCCCTTCGACGAGTTCACTATCGAACAAATCGCCGGTGATGTACGCCCGAACTCCAGCGTCGAACAAAGAGTGGCAACCGGCTTTCATCGGAATGGATTGAAGAATCGCGAAGCTGGAGTCAAACGGGAAGAGGCAAGATTTGAGGAGGTAGTGGATCGCACAAACACGCTGGGTACCGTCTGGCTCGGTCTAACCGTAGGATGCGCTCAATGCCACGACCACAAGTATGATCCCACCACTCAGAAGGACTACTATCAGCTGTTTTCTCTTCTTAATAGCACGCTTGACGTCATCGTCGATGCCCCGATGCCTGGTGAACTGGGACCCTATTTGCAAGCCAGACCTGGATATTACGGCAAAAGAAACGCTTTAATGGAAGAGAACAACATTCTTAATTTGCAAGCTCAGTGGGAAACCAAGATCCGAGAGGCCAGGGATAATCCCGGCAAGAGCTTGGATTGGGATTACTCGTTGACAGAAGTTAGAGCCATGGTGGAAGGCGCAGATCGGCTTCTGCGCAAAGATACCGGGCAGCGGATGCAAAAAGAAAACGACCAGATGACTAATTATTTTATTGGGCATCCGGGTCCTGAGATTGCCAAGGACAAGGCGCTGTCAGAGAAATTGAAAGAGCTTCAGAAAAAGCTTCAGGAACTGGACAACACCTTCCCGGAGGTGAGCCAGGCATATACCTTGATGGATAGCCCTGAGCCCATCAAAACACACATTGCGGTTCGGGGTGATTATCGAAGAGAAGGCATCGAAGTGCAGCCGGATGCGCAGTCTTTCCTTCCGCCGTTTTCTAAAGGCGACAAACCCAGCCGTTTGAGACTGGCAGAATGGCTGGTGAGCCGCGACAACCCTCTAACGCCTCGCGTGACAGTGAACCGCATGTGGCAGGAGTTCTTTGGTCGTGGGCTCGTTCGGACATCAGAAGATTTTGGCCTTCAGGGTGAGAAGTCAACACATCCGGAGTTATTAGACTGGTTGGCAACCGAGTTCATGGACCGAGGCTGGAGTATGAAGCAGATGCACAAGCTGATCACGATGTCAGCCGCCTATCGTCAATCTTCCCAAACCCGCCAGGATCTCAAGGAACGCGATCCCGGCAATACACTCTTCGCCCAACAGAACCGGCTTCGGCTCACAGCCGAACTGATCCGGGACGCAGCCCTAAGAGCTAGCGGGTTGCTTTATCCCGCCATCGGTGGCGAAAGTATCCGCCCGCCGCAGCCGGAAAGCGTTTCCAAGCTGACCTATGGGGGCGCCAAATGGGAGGAGAGCCAGGGGAAGAATCGCTACCGTCGCGGGTTGTACATTCATTACCAGCGAACCTCACCTTATCCACAACTGGTCAACTTCGATGAACCCAATTCAAATGTCTCGGCTACACGCCGTTCCCGGTCCAATACTCCGCTACAGGCATTGAATCTTCTGAACGATCCGGTTTTCCTCGAAGCCGCGCAGTCCCTGGCGGTGCGAGTCCTGGAAGAGACTTCACAAGACTGGGACAATCGTCTCGAAACCGCCTTCCAGCTCTGTCTTAGCCGGAAGCCCAATCACAACGAGCGAGAGCGTCTGGCCAAATACTTTGAACAACAAAAGGCGATTCTTGCGAAAAATCCTGATTCCGTGAAAATGTTGGCGGCAAATCCAGTCCCAGGAGTAGAGCCGGTGGAAATGGCGACCTGGGTGGGAGTTGGGCGTGTGCTCATGAACTTGGACGAATTTATTACCAGGGAGTAATCAAACAATGGACCTGAAACAGTTCAGACTTATTCAATCGCGCAGAGACTTTTTCCGTAATTGTGCCGGTGGCGTTGGCATGATGGCCCTGGCAGATTTGCTCACGGCGGACGGACTGACCGCGGCCAACACTATGCCGAGCATCAATCCACTGGCTCCGAAGAATTCTCATTTCACTCCCAAAGCAAAGCACGTCATCTTCATGTGTATGGAGGGCGGACCTACTCAATTTGAATTGTTTGATGAAAAGCCTGCTCTTCAGAA
>JBGOVH010000536.1:0-2998 GCA_041478005.1 Terriglobia bacterium
AGGACATGCTCCTCGGCTGGCGCTTGCACGCGCCGCCGCTCGAACCACCGTAGAATACAACCAACTCCGGAGAGCCATATGAAGATCCGTATAAGGTTCAGTGCTTGCTGCCGCACTCCAAAGGTGGATACGCAATTGCGTTTCGTCGCATTACAGAACGAATGAGTTCACTCTTGCACAATTGGGTTTTCCAATACGCCCAGTCCCTGGATTTCCAGGCGAATCGTTTCGCCGGGCCGCAACCAGCGGGGAGGCTTGCGGGCAGCGCCGACGCCAGATGGAGTTCCCGTGGTGACTAGGGTTCCAGGCGGCAGCGTCAGGAATTGAGTGATGTCCGCGATGATGTCAGCCGTTGAAAAGGTAAAAGGCATAGGCTCTACTGAGGTCGACCACATAGGTTCCTTCCACAGCGCCGGCTCTGGTCTCATTAAAGATCGAATAGGTCACCAGCCGGGTAGCCCAGAGGGGAGGAGCAGCAAACAGAAGAAGCATCATTGCACGGAATTGAGTTCGTTTCATAAGCCTCCGCCATTGAAGATTGTCGATTGGCGATTGTCGAATGCCAAATTTTGAGAAATATCACCATAATTTGTAGAGGCCAGTAATTCGACATTCGAAAATCGGCAATCGAAATTCACAATGTCCTTCCCCCATCCACCACAATGACCTGTCCCGTGACAAAGCTCCAATCAACGGCAAGGGAGAGAGCGACCTCTGCGATATCTTCCGGCTTGCCAACTCGCTTGATCAGCGCGGCATTTTGGAAATTCTTTCGCATGATTTCGGCCCGTTCTACGCCGTCCAACCAGCGCGTGTCGATCAGGCCAGGGGCAATGGCATTCACACAAACTTCGGGCGCCAGAACGCGAGCCAGGGATTTGGTGATTGAAATCATCCCGGCTTTGGAAGCGCAATAAGCAATGGAGCTGCCGTTTCCCGTCAAGCCTGCCACCGATGCAATGTTGACAATCCGGCCACTTCCCTGTTTCTTCATAAGCGGGGCCACGGCACGACAACAAAAGAAAGCGCCCTTGAGATTTACAGCAAAGGTTCGATCCCATATTTCTTCGGTCAGCGCTTCTAGATTGGCATGGTCGATGAAACGGGTCATGCCGGCATTATTAACCAGGATGTCGATTCTGCCCCATTGTTTTTGAACTTTTTCTATCATATCCCGAACTTCTACATCAGAAGACACGTCTGCGCGAACAATCGAACTGGAACCCGCCAACCCCCTTAACTCGTCCGCAGTTTTGCCTGCTTCTGCTTCCGACTTTGAATAATTGATGACAACCGTTGCGCCCTCTCTTGCAAAAGCATTGGAAATCGCTCGGCCAATGCCGGTCCCTCCGCCTGTTACCAGGGCCACCTTTGCTGAAAGTTTCATTTCTTCCTCCAGACTGATCACAGCGTGAGACTTTTTTATCACAACTGAGGAATGGGACAAAAGGAATTACGGAATGGTATGCATCCCTCAAAAAATCAGAAATTGGGGATTACACTTCAATGAAGGAAAGCCCCCTCTAACCGTGCCGGGTCCGGAACGGCCCTCCTCTTCATGCCCTTTCTGATCTTGATGAGATTTGAAACCGTAAGAATCTTGTTGTCGGCGGGGATGATTTTCGCTGAGGGTCTGCTTAATTCCTGCTAAAAAAGTTTCTCTTCTGGTATAATGATTTCCTATCTCAAAGGTCGGAGTCATTTAATGGAAGATAAAGAGACGTTGAACAATAGTGAGGTTGCAAATCCGGAGGAAGACTTTGCCAGTTTACTTGCGCAATATGAACAGAAGACCAGCAAGCGCTTGAAGCCGGGGGGTGTTGTGCAGGGCAAGATTGTCAGTATTTTTGACACCGAAGTCCTGGTAGATGCGGGAGGTCGGTCGGAGGGAATCCTTAAGAAAGAAGAAATTACAGCGCCTGATGGGACTTTGCTTTACGGTATTGGAGACTCCATTGTGGTCATGCTGGAGGGAGGAACAGGACCTGATCATCAACTGAGGGTATCCTATCGCAAAGCCAGCCGGGCTAGGCAGCAGCAAGCCCTAGAGGAGGCTATCAAATCTGGAAAGACTCTCGAAGGAAAGGTAACCGAAATTGTAAAGGGTGGATTATTAGTCGATGTCGGCATGAGAGGGTTTGTGCCGGCTTCTCAGATAGATGAGCACTACGTAGAAGATTTGAGGCCTTATATTGGTCAGAGTTTTACCTTCAAGGTAATGCAACATGATTTGCCCAATGGGAAATTAATACTTTCGCGGAAGGCCCTTCTAAATGAATCCAAGGCGGAGAAGCGCAAGGAGACGTTGGCTAGCTTGACCGAAGGCCAGCGCGTTCAAGGCGTTGTGAAACGAATCATGGATTACGGTGTCTTCGTCGATATTGGTGGCGTTGAGGGGTTGCTTCATATTTCCGAAATGTCCTGGAAGCGTGTCAATCACCCAGCCGAGATTTTCAAGCTGGGAGACCAGATAGAAGTGGACGTTCTCAGGTACGACAGGGAAAAAAATCGAATTTCGCTCGGATTTCGAAGAGCGGATGACGATCCCTGGTTGCAAGGCGGCGAGGTATATCCTGAAGGAACAGTGGTTCGAGGGGTTGTCAAGAAACTGGAAAATTTCGGGGCATTTGTCGAGCTGGAGTCTGGAATCCATGGATTAATTCCCGTTTCAGAAATGTCCTGGACTCGCCGAATCAGTCACCCAGAGCAATTGATGAAGATTGGGGATGAGGTGGAGGCCGTTGTGACCAAGATGGACAGTCACAATCGAAAGATGTCTCTCAGCCTGAAACAAGTAACGGAGAATCCCTGGGAAGTATTTGCTCGTGAACATCAGCCTGGAGAAATCCTTCAAGGCAAGGTGACACGGTCTGCAGAATTCGGTCTCTTCATCGAATTGACCGAAGGCGTGGAAGGACTGGTTCATATCTCAGAACTTTCCGAAATGCCCAGCAAGGCCATTTTAGGAAGTTATCATCCGGGTCAGGAGATTGCGATC
>JBGOVH010000329.1:0-4252 GCA_041478005.1 Terriglobia bacterium
GGGACTCGCTACTGCCTCAACAACTGTCCTTACAAGGTCCGCCGCTTTAATTTTCTGCTTTATTCCGACTTTGAAACTCCCAGCCTGAAACTTGGACGAAATCCCGACGTTACGGTCAGATCTCGTGGCGTCATGGAGAAGTGCACTTATTGTGTGCAGCGTATTAACGCCGTCAAGATTGAGGCGGAAAAGGAAGACAATCGGTCAGTTCGAGATGGCGAGATTATCACGGCTTGTGAACAGGTCTGTCCAGCCAAAGCCATTACCTTTGGCAATATCAATGATCCCAATAGCCGCGTCTCCAAGTTGAAGGCAGAGAAACTGAATTATGGATTGCTGGAACAACTAAATACACGGCCGCGGACTACCTATCTTGCAGCCTTGCGCAATCCCAATCCGGAAATCAAGGCATAACGCATTCGACCCCTCTTATGGATAACAACCTCTTTTCCAAATCTCTAATCGTGGATTCCGGAGCTTCCCCCATCATTGAGCCGGGGCATTCGTTTGCTTCGGTGACTGACAAGATTAGCTCAGTTGTACTCACTCACCGCACGCCACGCGGTTGGTATGTGGGATTTGGTGTCGGTTTCATTCTAGTCCTGGTCTTAATCCAAACCGTGGCAATGCTCTTGTTGAAGGGGACCGGGATATGGGGCGTTACAAACCCTGTTGGTTGGGGTTTCGACATTATTAATTTTGTCTGGTGGATCGGCATCGGTCATGCGGGCACTTTGATTTCGGCCATTTTGTTGTTGCTTCGTCAGGAGTGGAGAACTTCAATCAATCGCTTTGCCGAAGCCATGACATTATTTGCTGTTGCCTGCGCTGCCATGTATCCGTTGTTGCACACGGGAAGGCCTTGGCTGGCGATCTACTGGCTGTTTCCCTATCCCAACACCATGGGAGTGTGGCCACAGTTCCGCAGTCCGCTCATCTGGGATGTGTTCGCCGTATCCGCTTATGCCATGGTTTCTTTTCTGTTTTGGTTTGTCGGCCTGATTCCCGACATGGCAACCTTGCGCGACCGCTCCCAAAAAAGATTTCCCCGGGTCGTCTTCGGGATGTTGTCTATGGGTTGGCGAGGATCTGCGATGCACTGGAATCGCTACGAGACCGCTTACCTTCTATTGGCCGGACTCTCTACCCCGCTGGTATTGTCCGTTCACACGATTGTCAGTTTTGACTTTGCGGTTTCAGTGATACCTGGCTGGCACGCTACCATCTTTCCTCCATACTTTGTTGCGGGCGCCATCTACGCAGGGTTTGCTATGGTATTGATTTTGGCGATCCCGATACGAGCCTTTTATGGATTGGAAGATTTCATCACCATGCGCCACCTGGAAAACATGGCCAAAATCATACTGGTGACCGGATTGATTGTTTCTTATGGGTACATGATGGAGGCTTTCTTCGGCTGGTACAGCGCAAACCCTTACGAGGGTTATATGATCCTCAACAGAATGAAGGGACCTTATGCTTCCATGTATTGGACCTTGATTGCTTGCAATGTCCTGGCCCCGCAAGTTTTCTGGCTAAAGAGCATGCGTACCAACGTCGCGGTCCTGTTTACGGTCGCGATCATTGTGAGCATCGGAATGTGGTTGGAGCGGTTCATTATTGTGGTGACCAGCCTGCATCGCGATTTTCTTCCTTCGTCATGGGGCATGTATTACCCCACGAGGTGGGATTTTGGAATGTTTCTGGGAACGATTGGACTCTTCGTCAGCCTGCTATTCCTGTTCTTGCGTTTTCTGCCAATGATCTCAATTTTCGAAATGCGAACGATTCTGCCACAGGCTGCAGTTAAAGAATTGGAGAACTGAACGCAAACAAGCATGAAAAGTAAAGTTACATCCGGAGCTTTCCCTTCCGGCCTGCTGCCCCTCACCCGGCCTTGTGGAGGCTTCTCAAGCCTCCACCCCTCTCCCCCGGGGAGAGGGAGAAAATTAGAAATAGGGTTTGGCTCAAACTCTAATGGATGAGGTAAACCATGAAATCCAGGCCAAGCATTTACGGATTGTTAGCTGAATTCGACAACCCCACTTCATTGGTTGCGGCAGCTCAGCGGGTGCATGATTATGGCTATACGAAAATGGATGCCTATTCTCCATATCCTATTGAAGAGCTGCACGAAGCCCTCGGGCACCATGGAAACCGGCTACCACTGCTTGTGTTGTGCGGTGGAATCCTCGGAGGGATTGGCGGTTACTTGTTGCAATACTACACGGCAACCATTGATTACCCAATTCACATTGGTGGCAGGCCTTTACACAGCTGGCCTTCATTTATCCCGGTGACATTTGAGACCACGGTTTTGGTTGCGGCTCTGGCCGCAGTCTTTGGAATGCTGGCCTTAAATGGATTGCCCATGCCCTATCACCCGGTTTTCAATGTTCCCAGGTTTGCTTTGGCGAGTAGAGACCGGTTTTTCATTTGTATCGAAGCGCTTGATCCAAAGTTCGATCCAGAAGCCACTCTACACTTTCTGAAAAGTCTTGGACCGCGCAACATTTCCGAAGTCCCGCATTAGTTCTTAGTAACTTGTCCAGCATATGAGATCTGTATTTTCTAAGGGCTCAAGCACGAAGAAACGGGGAATCGGGGAGCCGGGGAGCCGGAGAACCTTTTTCCCATTCTCCGTTTCTCCGTCTCACCGTTTCCTAATCATGGTGGCGTGTTTTTTCGCGACATTGGGCTGTCGGCAGGACATGCATGACCAGCCCAAATACGAAGCTTTGGAATCGAGCAGTTTTTTCCCCGACGGGCGCTCTTCACGACAACTTGTTCCGGGCACAGTGGCCCGAGGTCAGTTGCGGGAGGACAGTCATTTATACGAAGGAAAAGTAGAAGGTAAGCTCGTCGACACTTTTCCGTTCCCAGTCACAGAGGAAATCCTGGAAAGAGGACAGCAGCGGTATCAAATTTTTTGCACTCCCTGTCATGACTCACTGGGAAATGGAGAAGGAATGGTCGTGAGGCGCGGTTTTCGCCCGCCCCCATCCTACCATATTGATCGCTTAAGAATGGCCCCCGTGGGTCATTTTTATGATGTCATTACGAATGGGTTCGGTGCCATGCAAGACTACGCGGCACAGATCCCCGTACGAGACCGCTGGGCCATTGTGGCTTATATTCGAGCCTTGCAGCTCAGCCAGCATGCGCCATTGTCGGATGTTCCCGAGGGCGATCGCCTGTCACTGGGCAACGTGGAGGCAAAGAAATGATTCAGGACGCTCATTTGCCTCCTGGGGACATACAGCGTTTCCAGCGGCGCAGCATGATTGCCGGCTTCATAGGCTTGATGTTGTGTGGGGTTGGAGTCTTTACTAGTCCGGATCAGTTTTTTAGGTCCTATCTCCTGGCTTATGCTTTTTGGATTGGGATTACTCTCGGTTCCCTGGCGATTGTCATGCTTCACCATCTTTCCGGTGGCGCCTGGGGAATCGTGATCCGCCGTTTGTTGGAAGCTGGAACACGGACCTTGCCCGTGATGACCGTGATGTTTCTTCCTCTAGTTCTGGGTCTAACTCATCTTTACGAGTGGGCTCGTCCGGAAGTTGTGCAAGCCGACAAGATTCTGCAAAAGAAAGCACTCTATCTAAATGTCCCATTCTTTATTTTGCGGACCGCGGTGTATTTCATGGCATGGTTGACATTGGTCTACTTCATCAACAAGTGGTCTCGCCAGCAGGATGAAATCCCGCAGCCCTCCCTGTCAGGACGCCCCGAAACGCTCAGTGGCCCTGGGCTCGTAGTTTTCGGAGCCACTGTGACTTTTGCTTCGTTCGACTGGGTGATGTCTCTGGAGCCTCATTGGTACTCCACTGTTTTTGGATTGTCCTTCATGGTGGGCCAGGTGTTGAGCGCTTTTGCGTTTGCCATTATGGTGGCTGTTCTCCTTTCCCGGCAAAAACCCATGTCGGAGGTTCTACTACCTTCTCACTTGCAGGATCTGGGTAAGTTGACGCTCGCTTTTGTCATGCTCTGGGCATACCTTTCTTTCTCTCAGTTTCTGATTATTTGGTCCGGAAATCTTCCTGAAGAGACTCCTTATTATCTAAAGAGGTTAACAGGAGGCTGGCAATGGCTTCAATTGAGCCTGATTCTATTTCATTTTGCTTTGCCATTCATCCTGCTTCTCTCGCGTGCGCTTAAACGCGCAGGGAACAGACTTTGGAAAGTAGCGGCCTTGGTCTTGGTTATGCGCTTCGTCGATCTTTATCTCTTGATCTCACCCACGGGTCATGAC
>JBGOVH010000469.1:0-3370 GCA_041478005.1 Terriglobia bacterium
GCATTAAGATAGGGATGAACAAGAAAAAAATGGGCCGCCGCATCTGGCGCCATTCCAATGGAAGGCTTTTTGGATAAAGGGGACCAGGCAGGTCAAGGTGGCAAGCGAAAGAGCCAGCACAGCCTGGCGGGTTGGACAAGGCACAAGCTTCAGAAGCTCCATTTTGGGTGAAAGCAAGGGGGAGAGTCCGGCCTGAGTTCAGTCGTTGACTGGAAGCCACGGTGAGCGCTTTGTGCGGGACGTGGGCTTTCTGACATCTGAGCTGGAGATCATTGATAAGTTGTTCCGATCAGTCTAACTCAGCCTCGCCCATGGCCGAGTGGACCTCTGGTTCTAAAACCCACGGCTCGCCGAGAGCGCTCCCCGTGGCTTCCCATTGTTCCCCGTGTCCAGCACATGAATTCAAGCGCGGGTGGACTTCAACTTAACAGCCATTTCACTAGCAGGCTGTGCGGAAGGTTCGGCCGTACCGAGCGATGGGATGTTCAGTTCTTTCCTCAGCTCCTCCTCGACTTGGCGGCAAATATCCGTGTTGTCCCTAAGGAACTGTTTCACGTTCTCTCGGCCCTGCCCCATCCGCTCACCTTTGTATGAGAACCAGGCGCCACTCTTCTCCAGGACGCCCTTTTCAGTTCCGAGATCAATCAAGTCGCCCTCTTTGGAAATGCCCGTTCCATACATGATGTCAAATTCAGCTTCCCGGAATGGCGGCGCGACCTTATTTTTTACAACCTTTGCCTTGGTGCGGCTGCCCGTAACCTCATCTCCATCCTTGATCGAGGCCACACGGCGGACATCCACCCGGACTGAAGCGTAGAATTTCAGGGCACGCCCGCCGGTTGTGGTTTCCGGGTTTCCGAACATGACGCCAATTTTTTCGCGGATCTGATTAATAAAGATCAAACAGGTATTAGACTTGGAAACAACCCCAGTTAACTTACGCAAAGCTTGAGACATGAGCCTGGCTTGCAGCCCCATGTGTGAATCACCCATTTCGCCCTCAAGCTCGGCCTTGGGAACCAACGCCGCAACGGAGTCAACGACACACACATCCAAGGCTCCGCTCCTTACCAGCATCTCGACAATTTCCAGAGCCTGCTCGCCGCTGTCTGGCTGCGAAACCAAGAGGTTGTCGATATCCACACCCAAATGACGAGCATAAGGTGCGTCCAGCGCATGCTCTGCATCAATGAAGGCAGCCATGCCCCCGGTCTTTTGCGCTTCGGAAATGACATGCAGTGCGAGAGTTGTTTTGCCGCTCGATTCCGGTCCAAAGATTTCGACCACTCGTCCACGAGGCATTCCGCCGACGCCTAGTGCTGCATCCAGGGACAGAGCTCCCGTCGGGATGACTCCGCCGTTGGCTACAGCCTCTCGGCTCCCAAGCCGCATGATGGAGCCTTTACCAAACTGTTTCTCAATTTGAGATAGTGCTAGTTCAATCGCTCTTCCCCGCTCCACTCTTTCATCCGCCATAAAAATCTCCCAAAGAAAATATCGCTTCTGATTTTAGAAATTGATTTGCAGACAGACGCTCCGTCGCTCTTTTCGCAACGAAACGCAAAATTGTGTATCCACCTTGCAGCAGCAGGCTGCCGGTTCGATGGATCGAATGGATCCAGAAAGCAGCTGCAAGCTGTTCCACTCCAAAATGTCCAAACTTCAGACCCTGCGCTGAAGCGCTGGGCTAGTTCCTCAATTCTGCACCAGACCTGGTCTACTACGGCTTAAGTTGACAGCCATCCCTCATGATCCACTGCCCAACCACTATTTACCTTCCGCATCCTTTCTGATGGGTCTCAAATCAGGTTCCCTTTGCCGAAAGTTCAGCCGGAGTTCATCCTTGACAAGGAACTCCATGCTCTCTTCATTCAAAATAGTGTCCAGATTCAATTCCGTTGAAGGGGACTTGGCCAGATTCCTCTCAAGTAGATCTAGAGCATCCTTATGCCGAGAATTTTTGGGATTAAGTTGCAATGCCGTCTGAAAACATTCCCTGGCCTTCTTTCTCCAGTTCTGTCCCAGGAAGGCCAGACCCAGCTGATAAAAGGCTTCATCGCAACACGGGTCCATTTCGATGGCTTTCTTAATGTACTTGATTGCATTACGAAGCCGGCCCTGGCGTGAATAAATGGACCCAACCAGGAGGTACATCTGCGGAGAGGGTTTCAGATTCAACGCGCGAGAAAAGTGACCCAAAGCTTCGGTATCCTCGCCCAGCGAAACGAGCACGGAACCCAAGGACACATGAGCAGCCAGCGAAGTATGGCAAATGTCGACTGCGCTGGCTAGAAATTGTCTGGCACGGGTTAACTCACCTTTGCGTTTCGCCAATAACCCTGTTAATAAGTTGGCCTCAAAATGGTGTGGGTTATTTTTCAAGACCCTTCTCAAACACTTTCCAGCATCGGAGAAGTTTTCAAACTCGTAGTAGACTTTCCCAAGGAAAATGCCAATTTCGCAGTTCTGAGGGTCAGCAGAAAATGCGCGTTCCAAGGCTCTCAAACCAAGCTGATAATTCTTCTTAATAAAGTGCTGGTTGCTTTCTTCAATCAATCTTGAGAATCGATCTTTGTCTTTTCCACGAAAGGCGTTGAGAAAGGATTTCTTGCTTACTTCAAATTTTTCCCGTTCCTCACTCTCAAGAAGCCTCTGTGCCACTCGTTTGTGCCAATCCTTTTCCAGGTCGCGTTTGCCCACAATCTGGACTCGCTTTAAGGCCTCAGCAATGGATTCGATCATCGTGTGATCATAAAAGCTGTCGGTGGCGAGTTGCTGCACCAGGTCGTGGATTTCGTCCAAACCTTCCTCCAGCCGGCTCATGGAATATTCGAGGGCACTGATTCTCTCCAGAAAATGCTCTTCCAGAATAGGCAGACTGCCATTCTGCCGAAAGGCAAAGGACAGAATCATCAGCTTGGTCCCGCACTTAACGCAAGTATCATCGCCGATCTGATTCTTCGCCCCACATTTCTGACAGAAGATCATTGAATTCAGCTCCCCTTTAAATTAACAGTATCGAAAGAAACCTTCACCCGTTTTGCGACCCAAACGCCCACCGTCAACCATCTTTCTTAATAAAGGGCAGGGACGGTACTTAGGATCATTAAAGCCTTCATAGAGAGTTTCCATAATATCGAGGCAAACATCAAGCCCAATCAAATCGGCTAGTGCCAGCGGCCCCATGGGATGGTTCATCCCCAGCTTCATGATTGTATCCACTGCATCTGGAACTCCCACTCCTTCATAGACACAAAATATGGCTTCATTAATCATGGGCATCAACACCCTGTTAGAAACGAAGCCCGGCGCATCGTTCACCTCTACTGGAACTTTCTCCAGCCGTTCAACATGTTTCCTGATGAGCCCA
>JBGOVH010000127.1:0-6817 GCA_041478005.1 Terriglobia bacterium
ATTGATGGGAGAGGCGTGGTTCTCACCGAGAGCAGCCACGGTTTCTTTGTGGGGCCGAGTATTTTTGATCATGTTCAACCAGGCATGAAGATAGCCCAGGAAGAAATCTTCGGTCCAGTCCTTTCCGTCATGCGCATTTCCAGTTTGCAGGAGGCTATCGAGCATGCCAACCAGTCGCCGTTTGGGAATGGCGCCGTGATCTTCACTAGCAGCGGAGGTGCGGCCCGTCAGTTTGCTCGCGACATTCGTTGCGGGATGGTGGGCGTCAATGTGGGTGTTCCCGCGCCAATGGCCATTTTCCCATTCACGGGTTGGAACCAATCTTTCTTTGGCGATTTGCACATGCAGGGATACGAAGGGATTCAGTTTTATACTCGCAATAAAGTCATCCTGAGCCGCTGGAACTACGATGGGAAGAGGGTCTTAGGGTGGTGAGGTGATCGTTCGCGATCTCGAATTCTCCTAATTGCAAAACCAAGCCGTTCTAAAGGTCGGCCAGTCCCAGCCTTTTAGTTCCATCTAGCTCACTAATTTTCCTACATTTCCTCTCTCTACCATATCTCCGGTCAAAACACGATGGGGCGAGGGGGGAAAGTAATCCTTATGTTGCTCCCTCGCCCCCATCGGGGGAGAGGGTGGCCGAAGGCCGGGTGAGGGGGTGGCGCTGGATGTAGATATCACCTCAGGCAATTTGCAAATCCCTTCGTTAAAGAAACTTGACATCCTTCATTATTTCTATATAATTCGAAATATGAAAACTGTTCGTCCCCCCGACAGACGGATCGAATATTTTGCGGATGTTCTCAAGGCATTGGGTTCTAACTCAAGGCTTAAGGTAGTTAGGCTTTTGATCCAGCATGGCGACAAGGGGTGCTGTGTCGGTGATATCCAAAAGGAGGTCGGTTGCGCCAGTTCTACTCTGTCACATCATCTCGATAGCTTGGCTCGTTATGGCTTGATCAACTCCCGCAGGGAAGCTCAGTGGATTTATTACTCCGTGAATTACGCGGTCCTTAAGGAGTTGTTCAACTTCTTGTGGCAAGACTGCTGCAGCCGAAGTCCAGGCTTGGTTCGATTGGAGACTAGCGGTTGAGAACAGTTTTTTTGATTTGATGATTCGAATAAATTAGAAATAATGGAGGAGGCAATGATTGAGGAGACAGTTAAAGACGCAGTTAAAGAAAAATATGGACAAGTGGCATTACAAGTGACGAGTGGGGGAAGCTCCTGTTGCGGCGGGATTTGTGGGGAAGGCGACCCCATCACAGCCAATCTTTATGGAGAAGAGCAAAAAGCCGGTCTCCCGCCCGAAGCTGTGATGGCCTCACAGGGTTGTGGAAACCCAACGGCACTTGCCCAGCTTCGCCCGGGTGAAACCGTCCTTGATTTGGGCTCAGGAGGCGGGATAGACGTCCTGCTTTCGGCAAAGCGGGTCGGTCCTCAGGGGAAGGTGTATGGACTCGATATGACAGATGAAATGCTGGCACTTGCCCGTGAGAATCAACGCAAGGCAGGCGTTGAAAATGTGGAGTTTCTGAAGGGCGAGATTGAGCACATCCCACTACCCGACAATTCGGTGGACGTGATCATTTCCAACTGTGTGATCAACCTTTCCTCAGATAAGGACCGGGTATTGAAAGAAGCCTTCCGAGTCCTCCGGCCTGGAGGGCGATTCGCGGTGTCTGATGTTGTTGTGACCGGGGAGGTCCCACCTCAGATTCGCAAAAGCATGGAACTTTGGGTCGGCTGCATCGCTGGAGCGCTGGAGGAATCTGAATATCGAGCCAAATTAAGCTTGGCCGGTTTTAAAGAAATCAACTTCGAACCCACGCGCATTTACCGGTTTGAAGAGGCCAGACCATTTCTCACGGGATCGGGCATCGATGTAGACGCTGTTGCCGCCGAGGTGGATGGCAAGTTCATGAGTGCCTTTGTGCGGGCGCGAAAACTGCTTGGGAGCTGAAAAGCTCGAACTCGCAAGGGGAACCGATTTCAAATTTTTTGACATCTTTCTTGACATAGGGATTAGAATAAGATGAGCAAATTGACTCACTTGGTCATTTTCCTGTTCTTGCGTTACGGCCGAAAAAAATCTTTGCTGGAAGCCAACATATCCGTTGGCTGGAAGGGGAATGCAAAATGTTCGAGCAAATGGATGACCCTGAGGTCAAAGGAAGGAAGACTTTAAAGGAAAAACTTGTGGAAGCCGCGATTATCGTGGCAGTCGCGGGCGTCGTCATTGGCGTTATGCTATACGCACTGCATGCTGTTTGATCTGTGGCTTTCAACACGGGGGCACGATTGCAAGGCAGTTTTCTGCTGCCTTTAGACTGAAGGGGAAGTGCGCCCAAAGCAGTGGAGAAGAGTTGCTGTGCTTTGTGCCTGCTTTTGAATTGCAGTATCCATATCTGATTGTCAAGGTGAGAGGGGGATGGCATTTATCTTCCTCTTTTTTTTTGAGATCATAGTTTTGTTTGGAGGCCATGATCTCCCAGGTAGTTTTGTTTGTCAAAAGGAGCAAGATTGTGAGGTTACCAGCTGTCGCCATCATTGGCCGACCCAATGTGGGGAAATCCACCTTATTCAATAGAATCTGTGAAAAGCACAAAGCCCTTGTTGGCAATGAACCCGGAATGACTAGAGATCGGATCTACGAGTTTGCCGATTGGGGTGGGAGACGATTTGAAATCATCGACACAGGCGGTATTAATCCTGGAGATGAGGAGTTCATCCCGAAGCGAATCCTGGAGCAAGCCCAGGTAGCCATTCAGAAGGCATCCGCTCTTCTTTTTGTAGTGGATTGCCGCGCCGGCGTAACCCCTACAGATCAGGAATTAGCGAAATTCCTAATCAAGACTTCCAAGCCCGTCTTCCTGACCGTGAATAAGTGCGACAGTCAGAAACTCTGGGCCGACGCACAAGAGTTTTACAAACTGGGCTTCAGCAAGGTCTATCCGGTCTCTGCGGAACATGGCCTCAATGTTGGCGACCTGCTGGATGACGTCCTAGAGACCTTCCCCGAAGCAACCGCGGTTGAGCCTGACAAGCAGTCTGAAACTAGAGTCGCGATTATCGGGAAACCCAATGTGGGAAAGTCAACATTGCTGAACAAGATTTTGGGAGAGAATCGAGCTATTGTTTCACCAATCCCTGGAACAACCCGTGATACCGTCGATTCGTTGTTTGTTAGAAATGGCAAATTGTATCGGTTGATTGATACTGCCGGAATCCGAAAAAAAAATCAGACGGTCCTCATGGCAGAGAAGCTGAGTGTCATCATGGCGCGTAAGAGTTTGGAGCGTTG
Organism: Terriglobia bacterium; assembly: GCA_041478005.1. GTDB lineage: Bacteria > Acidobacteriota > Terriglobia > Versatilivoradales > Versatilivoraceae > JBGOVH01. The sequence continues at coordinate 3,305 of JBGOVH010000127.1, forward strand.
TGATGTGGCTCTGGTCATGATTGACGCTACCGAAGGAGCGACTGCGTTGGACGCCACAATTGCAGGCTACGCCCAACAGGCAGGCGCCTCGGTCATCCTGGTGATCAACAAGTGGGATCTGATCCCCAAAGACACTTTTACAGTAAACGAGTTTGAAGAAAAAGTCCGAGCTAAAATAAGGTACCTGGATTATGCTCAGCTTATTTTTATTTCAGCTGAAACCGGCCAGCGAGTGAACAAGCTCTTCGCATTGATCGATAAAGTGACGCAGGCTCGGTACTCCAGAATTACGACAGGTGAGTTGAATTCTTTTCTGCAGAAAGTGGCGCTTCACAAGGCTTCCATCCCTTTTAACAAGCAAGTAAAAGTTCGTTACATGACCCAGGTTGCGGTGGCGCCCCCCGTTTTCGCACTTTTTACAAACAAGGCGAGCAAGATTCATTTTTCTCTTGAACGATATCTGGTGAATAAGATTCGAGAGCGTTTTGGCTTCGACGGAACGCCCGTCATCATCAAACAGAAGCTGGAAAACAAGGCAGGGTGACCCGCATACAGTAAAGGGTTAGTTACGGGGGAAAATTTTGGTAGCCACGACAAACGCGCTGGTTGCGTTTGTCGTGGACAGATGTACCGGGGAGGGAAAGCCCACGATAGCCGCAGGAAGCGCGTCAATCGTGGCTACCCATGCCAAGTCGATTCCCCCCCGCAACTTGAGGCATTACACAATGCAATCAATCATCCTGTTTGATTCCTATTGTCAGGCTAGTTACGATCGCAGGTTTCACTGGTTAAATGAGGTACGACTTTCGAAAATGATTTGCTAAGATCTCATCGAGCAGTCTATTGAGATTAGAACAGTGAGCCACATAGAAATCCCTAACAAGCTCTTCTTTCGAATCGGAGAGGTGTGCAAGCTTCTGAACCTGGAGGCTTATGTGCTGCGCTTCTGGGAAAAAGAATTCCCGACACTCTCCCCCACCAAAGGGGCGAATGGCCGCAGAATGTATCGCAAGAAAGATGTGGAGATGGTTTTGATGATTAAAGGCCTGCTCTACGAAAAGGGTTTCACTATCGCCGGGGCTAAAAAAGTCCTGGCCAATAGCAGGAATAAAGAATCCTTATCGGATTCACTTTGGTCAAAGAATGATACCGAAAAAGACTCTCGACTGCCAGCTTCCCATTCCAGTTCAATCCCCGCCGAAAGGCTCGCCCAGCTTAAGGATGAGCTCCGGAACATCTTGACAATCTTAAACAGAAGGTGCTAGATTCCTCGCTGGTTTCGGGACGTAGCGCAGCCTGGTAGCGCACACGCTTGGGGTGCGTGGGGTCGGAGGTTCAAATCCTCTCGTCCCGACCATTCATTTAAGAGAACTGGCCTTTGGCAGAGATTCTAGTCACCAACGATGACGGCGTTCACTCTGAAGGGATCATCTCCCTGGCAACAGCTTTGTCCAGCTTGGGGCGTGTAACCACCGTTGCCCCGGCTCGCGAGATGAGCGCCACGAGTCAGTCCTTAACGCTACACCACCCCATCCGCTACCAGGAGCTTGGCCCTGGAAGATACTCGGTGGAAGGGACGCCAACCGATTGCGTTATCCTGGCGCTTCACCACATTCTCCCCTCCCGACCTGACATTGTAGTGTCGGGGATCAACACAGGACCCAATCTGGGGCGAGACATCGGATACTCGGGCACAGTGGCAGGAGCTGTAGAGGCGGCTAACCACGACATTCCTGCATTTGCAATCTCATTAGGAGCGCGCAATCATCTCAGATATAAAGAAGCGGCACTGTTCGCCGCTTCCCTTGCGGAGAGAATCTTAAATGAGCCATTGCCGGCAGGAACGATTCTCAATGTCAATGTTCCCCCGGGTGAGATCAAAGGGGTTCGCATCACTTGCCAGGGACATCGAAACATTCGCAATCTGGTGGTTGAAAGCCGGGATCCGCGAGGACGGAATTACTATTGGTTTGATCAAGAATTAAGTATTGCGGAATCCGAACGAGATTCCGCATTGGATTATGCGGCCGGTGCTGCAGGCCTCGTTTCCATCACCCCTTTGAAGATTGACAGAACGGGGTTTGATGTTGCCGAAACAATTGCTCACTGGCCTGGAGCACTTTTTAAAGAGAAGATCAGTTTGTCACAATAACGGGGCGTGGCTCAGCCTGGTAGAGCACCTGGTTCGGGACCAGGGGGTCGGAGGTTCAAATCCTCTCGCCCCGACCAATCCACTCAATAACTCACCTGATTGAAAATCCTTCCGAAAACTCTGTTCACGAGTCTTGGGCGAGGAAGAACCAAAGTAATCCCCATTCGGAACTACATCCGTTCCCCACAATAATGCGGTCATGAGGGGGAAATGCTTGTGTCAACGTTCCTGCCATCCTCAATTCTTGGGCAATTCAGCATTCCAATTGACTACGATGTTAATGGGTTCCGGCTTTGTCTCTTCGAGAATCGTGTTGAAGAGGAAACGCTGCCCGTCGGCACTGACAGAATAATTGCTCTCGCTCGTAGCCATAATGATGGGCGTCTCAAAAAGGCTCTGGGGAGCAGTGGTCTCGAATTTAGATCCACTCTTGACCTCGACTGCCATTAATTTGTGATCTGTTCCCAGATAGAAGAGCTCCTTCCCATCGCGTCGCCAATTTGGCTCGGCCCCCCCACTGGTGGAGATTTGCCACTTGCCCCCGGGCGTCGGAAAGCTCTGTACATAGACCTCATATCTGCCGGACTCATCGGAGGAGTAAGCAACCCATCGCCCATCAGGAGAGAATTGCCCCTGGCGCTCGTCAAACTCTGACTGAAGAAAGGGCCTCGGCTGGTGATCGCCCATTGGTAACACCCAAAGATCCTTCTTCCCTGTCTTCGAATCAGTCATCTCATAAAGTATGAACTGGCCATCCCGAGACCAGTCGGTTGGAGCCTTATTTCTGTCTGATTTCAAGAGCGCTTCATCCCCACCCGTGCTGCTCAAGGCCTTCATATAAAGATCCATAGGGCCATTTCTGTTGTTGGCAAAGACAATACGGTTACCGTCCGGGGACCACACCGGCAGGTAATCAAAGGATGGATCTATGGTGAACCGGGACTGGATTTTGCGCGAGAATTCAAACAGCCAGATGTCTCCCTGTTTAGTTTGAGGGTCAATGCGATCGCCTGCGAGCATTTTTTCGTTAGGCGAGAGTCGAAAAGTATTCCTGAATCGATCCAGAACAGCAACCAACTCGAGTTGCTTGCCCTCTCTGTTAAACCAGACCAGTTTGCTCTTGTTGCTACTGGGCCGTCGATAGGTCAGTATGCCGTTCTCCGAAAGAGAGAAACTTGATTGGAGGCTCCCTTCATATCCGACCTGCTGGACGATAGAGAGTGGCTCGCCTGCTGTTCGAAGACTCTTGACATCGAATCGTTGGGCCAGCAATGTCCCATCCCGCACGAAGAGAAGATAACCTGGATCAGTGTAAGCCACACTACCGGCGTCGCTCAACAGTAGCCTTTTGTCTTTTGAGC
>JBGOVH010000337.1:0-4197 GCA_041478005.1 Terriglobia bacterium
CAGGTTAGGCCCGTACAACTCCTTAGCCAGCAGCCCCGTTCGGTCACTCCTGCACCTCTGGCATGGCAGAGCTTTGTGGTCGAGAAAGCCAATGAAGGGGTCACATCTCATTATTATTTATTCTGTTAACTTTTTTCTGAGTCACCCCGGCGGCTCTGGCTGTTGGTGTACCCCCTTAGTCACTTGTGTCTTTGCCCTGAACTTATTTCAGCACCTCCCTAACCCTGGAGAGATTGATTTGAGCAATCTGGTTGGCAGGATCAATTCGAATCACATTCTCCCAGCAGTGAACGGCTTCGCTCCACTGACGACGGCCGGCATAGGCAGCACCCAGATTTAGTAATGTGACAGGATTGTTGGGTTGGAGCTGGTTCGCCCGACTTAGATGGTGAATAGATTTTTCGTGTTCCCCCCTGCTGATCAGCAACGTCCCGAGACCTAGATGACACGGGACATAGTTCGGAAAAGTTTGAAGTACCTCCTCGTAAATTCGTATCGATTGCGCCGGATCTGCGGTTTCAAGCTGCTTGGCATAATTCCTCAAGGCGCGAGCACTGATCGGAGGGTTCCGGTACTCATGCGCAAACAAAGTCGAGTCAGTCGCCCAATCTCCGTTTCTTCGATAAGTCATGATTCCATAAAACAGGCAAACAGAAATCAGCAGGACGATTGTCATCCAGGGCCGAGGCAAAAGGCACAATCCGTATCCTAATAATACGCAAAAGGCTGCTGAAGGTAGGTAGAGAAGCCGCTCGCCGAAAATCGTCCCAATGGTCATCAGGAGATTGGATGTGGGCAGATATGCCACCAGGAAAAAAACTATCCAAAAGCTGAGCCCTGGCCTGTGGCGCCGCAGATTGAAACACACCAGGGCAAGGCATCCCAGAACCAACGCCGCCAGCAAGACCTCGAAATGCAAAGGTGACTGGAGAGTCGGCAATTTCAGCGGGCCGTAGTCCACGGAGAAACTCACCGGAAAAAGCAACTTTTTCAAGCACAGCGTGAATACTGATAGTGCGGTCCAGACTCTTTCCAGGCGGGATGCGGATACCAACTGGTTGTCAAAGTAATCGATCGGCTTAATGTTGCTTCCCACCGCCGAGTTTCTCAGCATCCACCAAACTGCCATGACTCCAACCCATCCAACCAATAACCCGATTTGATCATTCAAAAAGGACCTCACGCTGGATAGGGAAATTGTGGTGGGCCGGTTCGAGAGAAATAATCCAGTCAATATCAAAGCGACAGCCACTATCGCATTTTCCTTGGACAGGACTCCCAAAAGGCAAGCAACCAAGATTACACTCGTGCGCGTGCTGTGCACTCTTGGCCTCAACGGTGTGGGATAGAGCGAGAAAAATAGAGCCAGTAGAACATAAAACGTCGCTAACAAATCCGCTCTGCCAACCACCCAGTTCACCGCCTCGGTGTGAATGGGATGTAAAGCGAAAAGCAGGCCGGCACAAAGCCCAGCGGATATCGAAAAGAGAAGCCAACAGGCAATGAGAAGAATCAAAACAGAATTCAATCCATGCAGAACATCATTCGTGACGTGGTAAGAGCTCGGAGAGAGTTGGCTGAAGTGATAGTTTAGCGCATAGGACAATAATGTGATGGGCCGGTACAAGCCATCATTCCCCACTTTCCCCCAATATGGCGTCTCAAAAAGGCAAGTGGCCTGACCAAGAGACCGAATCCGCTCGTTGTTTTTGATAACGTCACCATCATCATATACAAAATCGTGATTGTAGTTGTTGGCATAGATCAACGCGGAAATAAGAAAAATTAGGATGCAGGCTGCGATGAGTTTCCCGCCGGCCGCTGGCCAAGTCAGATCCGAACCCGATCGGATCTCATTAGCTGTGACTGGTTTCAACCGTCGCACAGGCCGAAGCTTTTTCGACATGACGCATTATTCTAGCCAACGAATCGACTCGGACTGGGTCATCGCTTCCCGCCGAGGTTCTTAGCCTGTTCCATCGCAATTTCATTGATCGTTGAAAGCGCGCGAGCGTTGGAGGCCCCTTCTATTGCCTTGACGGCAATCTCTTCAACTTTGGCATTGGCCTCATCCAGTTTCTTTGTCAGCGCCTCAATCTGGGACGCCTGCTTGGCTACGACATCCTCCAAAGCAGCAATCTTGAGTTGAGCCACTCGGTTGTCCCCATCAACTTCCTTGGCTAGAAGCTGCGCCTCCTGTTTGGCCTGGTTCTCGGCACGTGAATTGGCCTCTTTCTGCGCCCGTTCAGTGGCAGCCGCCAGTTCGGCAGGAAAGCCAGATACCCTGGCACGCAGTTCGGCTATTTCAGCCTCTTGTACCTTGACATTGGCCTCTCGATCGCTTAATTCCCGCTCTTGTCTCGACCGTTCATCCTCCAATGCCTTCGTCAGGGCAGCCTTCTTCGCCTCATAGGCATCCGCTTCCTTCTTCCGCGTCAGTGCCAGGTTGTACTCGAACTCCTCTCGCTCCCGTTCGCGTTCCTTCTTTATTCGAGCTTCGTTCTCCTTTAGCGCTAGTGCGTATGCATCCTGTTCTTTCTTCCACTCGAATTTCTTCTCAGCCAACTGGAAATGGAATTCGTTCTCTGCCTCGGCCCTCTCAGTTTCGAATGTGGCTTTCGTTTCCTGATGATCCTTAATCAAGCTTGCCAGTGTATCTGCCGCCAAGTGAATATCGTGGATTTCCTCCAGGTTTCTGGATTCGATGGCCATGGCTTCCCTAATCTCTGTGAGCTTATTGGCTTCTGCTGTCAACTCTCTCGACAGGTCGCTCAAGGCCTTCCCGACATAGATGTTCAAATTAGCTAAACCCTTGATGATCGATTCAACGGTGTAATTAGAAGTTTTTTCCACCACCAACGCCTCGGCGACTTTCTTCACTTCAGTTTGTCTCTCCGAGGCACTTTCCTGCTTTTCTTGAAATCTGGACACGAGATCGTTGTACGCTTTCAGCATCTCTTCTTTGGTACTTTTTGTGGATAGTCTTGGAACGGGCTTTTCCATTTTGGGTCTCCTTTGTCTGTGTTTGCAGATTTAATGGTAGGTGAGCAACTGCAGGCTGGTCAAGTGGAAGAAATTCGAAAATGTGGTTGATCGATCTAGCGGATTAGTCCAAGAGGGGAGTTTTGGCTGCCTTGTTCGGAAAGGCGAAGACATCTAAAGCATCATGTCAAGGTTTGCCCCAAAATTGTTCCCACGCAGACCAAACCTATCGGCGTCTACGGTTCCAATCGATACTGCTGTCTCTCCTCACTGACGGCCGAGCGGATGGCTTTGGCGGTCTGCGAGCCAATTCCGTGGACCTTGGCAAGGTCATCTGTACTGGCCGTCATGACCGCCTCAACACTTCCAAAGCTCTCCAGCAGCCAGCGGGCTCGCTCCGGTCCGATGCCCGGCAGCCCTTGTAGCAGGTACAACTGTAGCCGCCGTTTGCCCTTCGGCCGTCTGCCGGGCCGAGGAAGCGCGCCTGATGTACTCCCCCGGATCTGTTGGGCTGCGTAAAGCATGAGTCGGGCACTTTCGGCCGGATTCAGAGAACGAAGAATGGGGACGCCCATCAGCAGAGAAACCGAGATGAGAGCCCCCTGGATGGCTTCTCGATGCATCCCGCTGCCGGCAAGAGCGGAGCCAGTTCCCTCCAAAAGGATTGCAGGTCGATACGGACTGCCAGCCAGCCTGAGTGCTTGGCGAAACAACCTGCCTTCGCAAATGGATGTTGCGAGGTCTTGCAGTGTCTTGCGCTCAATGATTAGTCTCTCATCAATCAGGTAATCGCCCACGGAGAGACTTTGAAGAACAACTGTTACATGTGGGGTCTTTTTCAGTGCTTCAACAACCCCTGAGGATACCTCACGATGGTCCACGATGACTTGAATTGTGCCCGGCTCAGGCTCATGGTGATGGATATCCATTGTGGCGTTCTCAAGTCTGTAGGGGGATACAAGGCCCGCGCGTGGACTTGCAGCTAACTGCTACCAGAAGCTGTTCGCAGACTTTGCCCCTATTGATCTTTGCAAATTATAGTGACATCTCTTCAATCTTCTCCGTTTGCGGCTGTTCCCCTCACCCCGCCTCCGGCACCCCTCTCCCCAAGGGAGAGGGACTGGGAGGTGAGGGGGCATTGTCACTCAATTATGCAATTCTCAATAATATCAGTGGTGGAACGGGCGCTCCGCCGCGTGTTTACCAAGCGTGCGC
>JBGOVH010000106.1:0-7435 GCA_041478005.1 Terriglobia bacterium
ATTTGCTGTTTGATCTCTGCGGCCTGCTGATAATACTGATCATCGGTGAGAGGCGGGTGGCCCAGGTGCATGGCCGAGGCCAGCAGGGGAATCAGCGTGGCGGTAAAAGCAGCGACTTCGGCCTGATCGGGAAACTCTTTGACCAAGTCTTCGACTTCCCGCAACAGATGGCTGTAACAATATTGCAGCCGGCAAGCCACCCGGTTATAGCCGTTATAGCGGTCCACGACCAGATAGCCGGCCCGGGGGTTGTCGCCAAAGACTTCTCGGGGCACGCTGGCGGAACGGGTGTTACGGAACAGAAAGAGACTGAGGTGGGGAGTGCAGAACAACCAGACATAGCCCGAGTGCCCATCGGTGCGCCAGCCGGTCTCATCGGCGTGGCGCACAGGGGCCTGGCCGTATTGTTCGATCAGCAACGGCACCACAGGCCGAAACAATCCGGCTAAGCGGTGCAGCATGGCGATCAGGCTGCCGATCTGCAGGGCCATCTGCTGGGAGATCCGGCCCAGGGGAATGCCGTGCAGATAGTGCAGCGAGAGGATCTGGGTGGTGAGTTGATTGCCGAATAAAGCCTTGGGGAGGACGGCGGGCGCTGGGGACTGAAAGGCCTTCTGGCAGTGGGGACACCAGCGTTTTTGCAGCCGGTAGACCACGGGTTCGGGACGCGGCGGTGGAATCTCCAGCACCGAACGCGAGCGGAATCCTTTATCCTGCAGCGGGCCGCCGCAGTGCGGGCAGGTGGACTCTAACGGCACGTCGAGCACACGAGCGGCCTGGGTTTCCTCAATCGTCTGGCGTCCCTGTCCCGGGTGTCCCTGTTGGGCGCCCCCCCGCTTGGACTGTTGTTCGGCTGGACTGTTGGCTTTCAGCGGCCGCTTGGCTGAGGAAGTGGCCGAGCCGAAAAAGCCCTGCTTTTCCTTTTCTTGACGATAGCGCAGCTGCTGTTTGAGACGGCGGTTCTCTTCTTCCAGCTGGTCAATTTTGCGTTGTTTTTCGAAACAGGCCAGGCAGAAGGAGAGGTTCATGGCCAGCCTTCCTCCTCGGCGAGCCCGGAAAAAGCCGGGGCCTCGGCGCTGACCAAACGCGGTTGGACGTTGCGACACAGGGGGTAGACATAGATCTGTTTGGGAACTCGGTCCTGGGCTTGGTGGAGGCGATCTTGGCGGCGACCGCCCCGGGTCGTTCCCAGGGCAATCCAGTTGGCGGCCCGATAGCAGGTTCCCCGGAAGCGACCGGTCTCCACCAGCGTCTCCAACAGCAGCGGTCGATATCCGTACTGTTTCTCCCAATCTTGGGGAAGCTGACGGGCACACAGGGAAAGAATTTTGCTGGCGAGACCTCGAATCCGCACCCAGGGCAGAATCAAGAAGCGAGCGTTGTTGACAATCAGTTGGAGGTTGCGCCGCCGTTGCGGCTCGCTCCATCCGATCCAACGGTCCCGGGCGGCCATCCTCCAGGCGGGAGAGGTCCATAAAAGACAAGCCAGCACGGGCTGGCCAGAGTGGGGAGAGCGCACCCAGTAGCGCAAGTTGGCGCCAAATGGAACGCGATATCCCCGGTAGTGATAGCGTTCGATCCACGCCCTCCAGAGTTGACTGGCCCGGTGGGCGCCGGGTGGAACTACCTCCAGGCACAAGGGATCGAATTGTCCCACCGAACCGGTCAACTCCGGCTCGGGCTCGCTTTGCCCAGTAGGTGCGGCCCCTCGCGGCCCGCGCCGGCCCAGGGGGCGCACGGCTGGCAGTTGCAGCCATCCCAAGGCTTCGAGCCGCTCCAGCAGAAGCCGGCATTCATGATTCTTCAGTCCCCCATTGGGCCGCTTCCACTCCAACAGCTCGCACAGCGTGCGCGAAATCTCGGTTCGGCCTAAGGCCGCACAATCGGCGCTGATTTCCTGGATGAGCTGAAGCTCCGGGGCCGAAAACGTTCGCCCGCTAAAGGTGATCAATTGCAGAGGATCGGGGGTACGGCCACGCATCTTTTGTTACCTCTAATTTTAAGGTAACAAAAAGCTGCGCGTTTGTCCACTCCAAAGTAATATCTGGATTGCGGGTCATCCTCTGGCGATTCCACCAGAGGCTCTTACCGTCCGAGACTGAGGGATTACTTAGCGCGACTCTTTTGAGGGAACTTGAGAATGAGTTCGGTCGATGGAATTTCGATATTGAAGTACCCAGTCCCTTCGAGGTTCCAACAACTGAAAGCCTACCATCTGTCGAGCTTTCTTAAGGTCCTGCTCGACCCAAGCAACACGCACCAGCGCAACAAATCCCTTGGGACCGGTTAATTTTAGAGTGGAACCCACTTTGATCTCTCGTTTGATCGAGAAACTTCCGCCATTGCCACCGATGTCATGGGTCTGCACAAAATCTTCGTATTGATTTCCCCACTGATCGCGTCCACTCACCTTTAATCTGATTCTTAAATGGACACGCTTGGACTTTCTGGCAACAAAGTTCTTGGGAGGGAGCTTATCCTTCTTCATCTTCAAAATTTCAAACCTTAACTAGATCTCACGTTGGCTTTACATGTGTATCTTATACTAAGTTGCAGTCAAAGAGAATTAGAGCAACTAAGTCCGAGTGAAAAAGATTTGCCACGAATGCAAAATTCTTCTTATAATTTGCTCGCAAAGTTTGCCTGCATTTTTGACTCGAATTATTTTCTTACTGTGGGAGCCTATGAAAGTCACAATCGTTACGGTCTATTCAACAGCGAATGTCATCGACGATATTGAGGAAATGATTTTCGATATCTCTGAGGCAGAACCTGGAATTTACACGGAGCTCAATCTTCAGCGCAGCAATAGTAGTCTCACGGCTGAATGGTTTCATCCAGAATTAGGCGAGGTTAACCTGGAGTACCGAGAAAAGCTCTACCAAAAGATTCGCGGCATTTTGCCTGAGTCTCATCTTGCCATCATTGAGGACGAAGAGAGCCAGGAGATAATGACTACGGGGGATTTGAGTTATTTCAAGCAAGTCATCCAGCAGGCAAAATCGCTGGAGGAATTGGAAGAAGTGCAATTGCGAATCGATCAAACTGAGATTGGGAACCCTCTTCTCAAGCAGATCCTTAATAAGTCTTATCAATCCCGCCTAAACTCACTCGGCGCCAATGCATGATTTCATCTGAAATCTGTCCAATTCGTTCCACCAAGAGTGGTGCCAGTGCCTTGTGCCGAGGCCACGCTCTTGAGGTTGATCTCCGTTCCATTCAACCGGCGGGCTCCTCATTCTCAATAATATAATAGCCAGGACGAGTTGAGACCGGTTTGTTAAACTTGAAAGCCAGTTTGCACCGCCGTGATTCCTCCGTCGATAACAAAAACGGCTCCCGTGGCAAATGAAGATTCGTCTGAAGCCAGGAACAGGGCCGCGTTTGCAATGTCTTCCGGCCTGCCAAGACGGCCAATGGGGTAAAGTGGCGTGAGTCTGTCTACGAGTTTGGGATCCTTCTCGAGTAGAGGTTTCCAAATCTCGGTCAACACCGTCCCTGGACAGATACAATTAACCCGAATCCCATATGAGCCAACCTCTCCGCAAAGCGAACGCGACAGGCCGATAATACCCGCCTTAATGCCGGAATAGACGTGTGAGTTGGAAAATCCCATCAATGCATTTACAGAAGAGATGTTCACGATACTTCCACCACCTGCTTTCTTCATTTCCGGAATGGCCGCTTGCATACAGAGCCAAGTCCCACGCATTCCGACTTCAATGTTAGGCTCCCAGCGGTTCTCCATGATATCGATCTGACTGCAAATGGCTGAATTGACAAGAACCTGCACGGCGCCATAAACATTCACCGTGGTTTCAACCATACTTGAAACTTGGTCTTCCTGGCTAACGTCAGTAAGGGCAAATAGCGCTTCGCCTCCCTTATCGTTAATACGTTGGACGGTTTCTTCACCCCCTTTCGGATTCACGTCCCCGATAACAACTCGGGCCCCTTCCGTGGCAAATCGAAATGCAATGGCGCGACCGATGCCACTGCCCGCTCCTGTTACGATGGCTACTTTATTGGAAAGGCGCATCATTAATGGTCCTCCGTCGAATTATGTTGGAACAATTCGCCTCGGAAAGTCGAACGTAAAGGTTAGTGAGGAAGCTCACCATTCTACAAAATCTATCCCGGCAAAGAGATAAGAAAACCCTGAACAAAGCCTCCCATTCTCATCTTTGGGCGCATCGATTATGGAGACCACTTTCCCCGGAAATGCCCACCAGCAGAGGGATTTTGGAACTATTGCTCCCGCCCAATTGGCCCTTGACAGCTTCTGAATCCTTTACATATACTTCTGCAACTGTTTGGCCGTTTGCAGCAGAAATTATTGTCTTTTTTTTGCATATCAAAGTTTCTTTTTGGGTCGAGCATTCCCAGCACACAGGAATCGAGGAAGGGCGGAAATATCAAGGAGGTATCTATCGTGGTGTATTGTCCAGAATGCGAAGCTGAGATTGAACTCGAAGACGTGGAAAAGGGCGAAATCGTCAATTGTCCGGACTGTGGGGCCGACCTTGAAGTTGTTGGAACCGATCCTGTCGAATTAGAATTAGCACCTAAAGAAGAAGAGGACTGGGGGGAATAAGGGATCGAGTGAATCCTTTTGGGATAGTTCCCATTCCCACTTGCTTGCAACACTAACCACCGATCATACCGAAGTCCTGATGATCTGTGGTTTTTCTTTTTGATCTCACATTATGAAAATTGGATTGTTATGCTCAATTGTCCGCAAGGAAGAAAAACTCCTGATCGAAGAATTTCGCAAGAGGGGGCTCGATCTTGAAATACTTGATGACCGCGAGCTCATCTTCCGCTTGAATGCCAAGCATATGAATTTTGATGTGGTCCTGGAGCGCTGTGTGAATCACTCCAGAGCCCTTTACGCGCTCAAAGTCTTGAATGACTGGGGAATCAAGACCGTCAATCTCTTTGAAGTGGCCGATGTGTGCGGGAATAAGTTCCTCACGACAAACGCACTTATCAAGCAGGGTGTGCCTTCGCCCAAGACCTGTTTGGCATTCACACCTGAATCTGCATTGAAAATTATCGAGGAGATGGGGTATCCGATTGTGTTGAAACCTGCAGTAGGATCTTGGGGGAGACTTCTATCCAAAATCAATGACCGGGAAGCCGCAGAAGCAATTCTCGAACATAAGCAAGTTTTGGGATCGTATCACCATTCCATTTTTTATATTCAGGAATACATTCCCAAGGCGGGTCGTGACATTCGAAGCTTCGTGGCGGGAGACGAAACGATTTGTGCCATATACCGCTACTCTTCCCACTGGATCACAAATACGGCGCGCGGAGGCAAAGCTGAAAATTGTCCGATAACGGACGAACTCAACAGACTCTCGCTTGCTGCCGCCCAAGCCGTTGGCGGAGGTGTTGTGGCGATCGATCTATTCGAATCCCGAGATGGCTTGCTTGTCAACGAAGTGAATTACACCATGGAATTTAGAAATTCGATTGACACCACTGGAGTGAATATCCCCGCCAAGATCGTCGACTATGTGCTTAAGGTCGGTTCCGCTCAGAGCTAAGCCAGTTCATGGATCGTCGCTTTCATTGAAAGGCTTCATTATTTCCCAGGTTTCAAAGACAAGGAATTGCCAGCCCAAGACTCATTAGGAGAGTTATGATTTCTGTTTCCATTGTCGGAGCCTCAGGTTATACGGGCGGGGAAACACTACGCTTGTTGTTGGGTCACCCGAGAGTGAGAGTCAGCCAGGTAACTTCAGAATCGAATGCGGGGAAATTTGTTTTTTCTGTTCATCCCAATCTGCGCAAAAGAACCGACCTCAAGTTTGTGGCGAGCGCTGATCTGAGGAAGTCGGACTTATTGTTCTTATGCCTTCCTCACGGGATGGCCATGAGCCGGATTCAAGACTATATGAAACTGGCTGTACGGATCATTGATCTCTCGGCGGACTTTCGTCTCAAAAAATCTGCTGACTATCCCACTTGGTACGAGCATGAGCATACCAGTCCGGAATTCCTGAATAGAGCCGTCTACGGTGTCCCGGAACTCCATCGTGAAGCCATCAAAGAGGCAGAGCTTGTGACCGGCGCGGGCTGTCTGGCAACCACTGCAATCCTAGGCCTGTACCCGCTCTTCAAGAATGGATTGGCTGACAGTCAATATGTCTTTGTAGAAGGGAAGGTAGGATCGTCGGCTGCGGGAAACAAATCCAGTCTCGCTTCCCACCACCCCGAGCGCAGCGGTTCACTCCGCTCATTCCAGCCGACTCGGCATAGGCACACAGCCGAAATCCAGCAAGAACTTACCTTCAAGGGAGTTAAGCCCAGGATTCATTTTTCCGCAACCGCCACCGATGCGGTCCGCGGTATTCTATCTACGGCTCATGTTCTTCTCAAAGAGCGTTTGGAAGAGAAGGACATTTGGAGGATTTATCGGAAAGAATATGCGGCTGAGCCTTTTATTCGGATTGTCAAAGAGAAATCCGGCATCTATCGTTATCCTGAGCCCAAGATTCTCATAGGCTCCAACTATTGTGACGTTGGATTTGAACTAGATCCAGTTGAAAATCGGCTGGTAGTTCTTTCGGCACTGGATAACTTGATGAAAGGGGCTGCTGGAAATGGCATCCAAGCGATGAATGTAATGTATGGATGGGATGAAACGACAGGGCTTGATTTTCCGGGGCTACATCCCATTTAGCGAAACATGGCTATCCCAAGGCGCGAGTCGAGTATGGAAAAACGAAACGTAACGATCCAAAGTCTGACTGGTGGAATACTATGCACAGCGTCGTTAATTCTGTCGCACCGTCACCCTGCCTTCAGCCACCCCCTCCCAAGGGGAGAAGAGCTGGGGGTGAGGGGACAGTCAAAGAACATCGACACTCATGCGGCATTATTTATAGCGCCATGTATAATCGTTGTCCTCATGCTCTTGGTGCCCGTGACGGATCGCGGCATGGCCAAGGAAAAGAAAAACGAGCCATTTGCTCTGCTGATGGGGACCTGCTTTGGCGAGCAGGGCTTTAGCATGCCTGGTGTGAAGGTTTTGGTAGCGATTAAACCCGATTCAGGAATCAAAACCAAAAAGAAAAAATGGGAGTTGGTCTCCAGTCCGCGCGGCGAGTTTGCGGTACGTCTTCCTGCAGGACATAACACCTTTGTCATTGATGCCAGCAAAGAAGGATTCAAACCTGTGGAGAAAACGATTACTTTTGAGAACGATGAGCGCCAGGACGTTATTATCAAACTAGAACCTGAACCGAAAAAAAAACAATAAAGGCTGCTGGACTTTTATTACTGTCTCTGTCGGTTCTAGATGGTTTCCAAAACCTCACGATACTGCAGCATTGTGTGGGGTTCCCCTCAATCAAATCCGAGGATTGTCATATGTACTTTGGTCATCGATGCAAGTTTCTGATTGTACTTGCTGTCCTGATTTTCC
>JBGOVH010000411.1:0-3796 GCA_041478005.1 Terriglobia bacterium
CATTTATCAAATTCAGGTTGCCGGGTATGCGGCGTTGGGCAATGCGGCCAAAGTAGTGGAGGTGGGTGAAAGATTCTTTACCGAAATTCCTCAGGCAGACAACAACACGAAGAAGTTTATCCTGCAGAGGGTCATGGCCTCCTATCAACAGCAGAATAATTTCGAAAAGACTGTGGAAAATGGCGAGAAGTTACTGGCCATAGACCCTAAAGATCTTCCCTCCCTTCTTACCCTTTCCAGTATTCTTCCCGAAAGACTGCCTCAGGACGAAGAGAAGAAGAATCAACAGCTCGCCAAGGCAATGGAGTTCTCTGATAAGGCATTGACGGAAGTGAATGCCCTTCAGAAGCCGGCACAAATTACGGATCAGCAGTGGGGGGAAGAGAAGAACAAGCTCCTGGCGACGGTCCATTCATCGATTGGGCTTGTTCATCTCAACAAGAAGGAATATGACAAAGCAACGGAGCAATACGAGAAGTCGACTAATCTGGCACGAACCAATCCCATCGATTTCTACCGTTTGGGAATCGCCTACTCATTCCAAGCGCGAAACGTGGGTAAGGAACTCGGCGCTCTTGTCTCCGAGGCTAATCCCGATTTGGCAGTGAAAGGGCAGAAAGAGAAACTTTTCACATCATTGCGTGACAAAGCAATCGACTCATTGGCCAAGTCTGTCTACCTAAAGGGGGTCACGGAGCAACAAGCTCGAGGTGAATTAGAGCGGCTTTACAAATCGAAAAACAGCAATTCCCTTGACGGTTTGGACGCCTTGATTGCTCAAGCGGCAAATGATTTGAAGAAGCCGGCCCAATAACAAAGTCTCCCATTCACGAAGAAGCAAGAAAAGCCAAGGCTAGTGCCTTGGCTTTTTTATTTATTCTTTGGGCACAGCGTTTGGATCGGTGGGAGCGCCTTTTGAGTTTTATGGTTTCCACCGCGCGCGGCTCAGGCTAATGAATGTGGGCGTACTTACGCTGGGATTTTGCGTAACGCATGACAAGCTCGAATTTAATCTGGGCGAGCTGACCGGCAACATCTGGATGGCAAAGTTTGAAGGGCGGCCCTAGAAAATGGTATGGAACATTCCCTCTTAGGACAGATTCTTCAATAGTTCTTCAGGGCTGAAGGGCCTGGATGTCTTAACACTGACCCCGAAGAGTCGCCTTGGATCTCCGTTGTGTCTGATGGAGTAATCACTCCCCCCAAACAGGTTTTGGAAGAAATCGTCGAGCTCTGGTTTCGCTGCCGAGTAGGTTGCCTCGACATTCGGAGCTAAAAGGCGGTCATTGATGTAGAGGTGGAATTCCTTTTGACCGAAACGGAAAGAGCCATTAAGTCGCGCGTCCGACTCTAATTGTTGGCAGGCAATCAAAGCGCTGCGCATGGCCTGCTTAAATCGATCAAAGTTATTGCCTTCCAGAAACTCCTTGCGGTTATAGCGAATACCTAAGCGATCATCGGTGTTATCCAGGCTGTAGTCCGCCTGGTGACCAATCAGAACAACACCAGGCCCGCCATGAACATGACGGTAGTCGGTAACATCAATCAACAGTTCTTCGCACGACTGGTCCTGAATCCAGCTGTGAAATATTGGGACCACGTCTCCCAGGTTCACCTTCCGTGAATCATCCAAATACAGCTTTATGTTGATATATTGGAACTCCATCGGCCCTAAACCTTCACCACTGAATTGACCGAGGGACCCATTCGGTTGTAACAACTATGGCAGGCCTCTATGAAAAGCTGCGCTTCTTCAATCAAGTGATGGGCAGATTCCGGAGTATAAGGGTTTTTGGATTTTTGATGGGCGGCGAAGAAGTATTGGGCAAACTTGCCTCCGACGAAGGGATCAAAAAAACGCTCGGTGTCATAGAACCGTTTGCGGAACTGCTCAACGATCTCATCAGGATTTGAAGAAATATCCAGGAATTCGGCTCGGACCAGTCCCCTGGCAGCATGGAGCATTGCCTCATAGGCAGTCTTCCCTGCATTTTGACTCTCCCCTTTTTCAAGCATCAGTTGGGCTTCAAAGACCTCACGCTCAGCGCCCGCCAGGTCAAACTCCACCGAAGACACCACTTCTCCGGCACACTCGCCCACCCCGATGTCTTCGGTACTGTACTCCCGAGGATCCCCCCAATCACTGAAATAGGATCGAGTGTCGGTGGGCACACGAGTTAGGTCCTGGAGCATTTCCTTGATCTCAGCCTTCCCGATCCGCTTGACGAACGTCTTGAAATTTTCACCCTTTTGCCGGCCAGTCACGTAACGTTCCCCAATTCGCATCACGACCTCGGGAATGTTCTTGGACGGAATTGCCACGACTGGCAAACCATATGAGCCCGCGTTATTGGTCCATTCCCCGCCGAGAACCACCTGGAAGTGGGGCACCGTATAGCCGGCAATCTTTCGGCTAACACCATAGAAGCCTAAATCTGCAATGTGATGCTGACCGCAACTGTTGAAGCATCCGCTGACCTTAATGTGCAAGTTCTGGATAGCCTCATCAAGCTGGAGACTTTTTTCAGCCAGACGATTTCTCAACTCGGCAGCGAGACCCCGAGACGAGGAGATGCCCAGTTTGCAGGTATCGGTTCCCGGGCAAGCCACGATATCAACAACGGTCCCAGCTCCTGGCTGACCCAAACCCACGGCTTCCAAGGCATTAAAGAGCTCTGGCAAGTCGCCTTGACTCACCCAGCGAAGTACAAAATTTTGTTCGACTGTCGTCCGAATAGTTTCACGTGTGAAGTGTCGAACGATGTCGGCCAAAGCGCGAAGTTGAAATGAAGTGATATCCCCCAGAGGAAGAGTTACCGTGGCGACAACATATCCATCCTGTTTCTGGGGACGAGTGTTGGTCTTAAGCCATCTCTGGAAGCCGTCCGAAATTTCATTTGTAAGTTCTCCTGCCTGGCGCAGAGGTTCTTCCTGTTTTCGGATCGCATCCTCAAGATACTGGGTCCACCTCGGATCTTCTGGGAGGATCTTCCGCTCTTCCAAAACCAGCTGTCGAAATTTTTCAATTCCGAGGTCATGCACCAGGAACTTGATCCTGGCCCGATTTCGATTCTTCTTTTCGCCCAGACGGGCATAGACTCTGGCTATGGCTTGAGTCATAGGCAAAAGTTCCCCGGGAGGAAGGAATTCGTCGAAGAGCTTTGCCTGGTAGGGAACAGTTCCAAGCCCGCCCCCCACATAAAACTGGAAACCGCGCTTTTCCTGCCCATTTTCAAAACGAGTCACCGCAATCACGCCGAGGTCATGCATGCTGGTTAATCCGCAGGCATGTTGCTGGCAGCCACTGAAAGCAGGCTTAAATTTCCGGCCAAAATCCTGGCAGTCAGGATGACCTAACAGGAATCTGGATAGAGCTCTAGCATAAGGAGTAACGTCAAAGGCCTCGTCTTGGCAGACTCCTGCATAGGGGCATGCGGTGACATTGCGAACGGAATTCCCGCACGCTTCCCGGGTGGTAATTCCAACGGTGGCCAAGCGGCGCATGAGGCAGGGCGTATTGTCAATCTTGACATAATGCAGCTGAAAATCTTGGCGGGTTGTGACATGGGCAATTCCGTCAGAGTACTCTTCAGCCAGGTCAGCCATTACTTCCAGTTGGCTGGCATTTAGCCCACCATAGGGAATCTTGATCCGCTGCATCCCAGGGGCATCCCAAAGTGTATTCGGGCCCTTGGTATGAGCCTCCGATTGATAGTCCAAGTGCTGGATTTTTTTGCCATCGTGCCTTTGGCCGTTATCGTAACGCTGTCCGTATGCACCTCGCCTGAGGCGGGTC
>JBGOVH010000538.1:0-2989 GCA_041478005.1 Terriglobia bacterium
ACGCTGTGGTTTGTGATGAAGCGGACCGGAGCGGCTGTTGAACTGATCCAATGGCACTTCTTTTTCCTGGGGGCGGCATTCCTTCTCTTGGAGGTTCACATCAGCAGCAGAATGGCTCTGCTGTTTGGCACGACCTGGCTGGTCAACTCTTTTGTGATCTCCGGCCTTCTCCTGCTGATCGTCGCATCCAATATCCTGGTCAAGCAATTTTCGTCACTTCAAAGAAAACAGCGCGTCAACTCAAGCATTCGTAATTCATCATTCGAAGTTCGCACTTCTTCATTCGCCATTCGAACTTCGCAATTCGAGATTCGGAACTCGTCATTCAACATTCCAGAATCCCTCACATAGGAATGGCAGCGACTCGGAGAGATGCAGGCTGACCAATTCCCAGCCGTGGGGTTGATTGGGATGCTCTTTGAAGACATGAGGAACTTGCCGTTGATCGAGAACGTCATGCAAGGCTTTAACACCCTGTCCCAAACCAATAGTCTGGTTGTAGCGGTCGGCAGTGCCGTAGTCAAAATAAATTCGCAATCCCTTAAGATCGTTTTTCCTGGCAAGATCCAATGGGTTGTTTGCCTGCCAGACTGCGGGGTCAACGGGGTTCCCGAACATTGGAGTAATCATGCGGAGGAACCACTCGAAACGCCCGCTGCCTTGGGTATCTCCAGACATGTGGGAGGGGTCTGTCACGAACACAATCGGTGAGTGAGCCGCGGTAGATGAATACAGATTCCTTTTCTTAAAAGCAATCTTCAGAGCGCCAAATCCACCCATAGAAGTCCCCCCGAGCGCTCTCCACCTGGAACCAGACTTCACTCGATAGGTCTTTTCAACATATTCAATCAGATCCTGAGTAATGTAGTCCTCATAGTTCTTAGTTCCGTCCAAGAAGTTGGTATAGAAACTGTTGTCACCTCTGGGATGGACCATCAATATCTCTGGGACCTTCTTCTCGGCAATGAGACGGTCGACTAGGTCATACAGGTGTCCATAGCGATCGACCGTCCAACTCGTATGATCATTGTTTAACCCATGCAAAAAGTAGACCACGGGATAACTCTGTTTATTTTTGTCATAAGACATCGGAAGAAAAATGGAATACTCGCGCTTTTCTTTCAGAGCAGGGCTGAAAAACTGGCCGAACTCGACGCGCGCCCCGCTTGGGAGCTGTATTGCGCTCTGATCTGCACGTTGGCGGTCGCCTCCCGAGGGGCTTTGCACTTGCGCCTGGGAGACAGAAATTTCAGTGGGGGACAACCCGTAATAAATCGTGACTAATCCTGCAAACAATAAGAAAAGACTTCGACTTCTCATTGCACCTCCCATCCGTTTTTTAAGTTCTAACATTTCACTTAGAGCAATTCCAGAGAATTATCCTGAATCCTGAAGCTGAGATCCAGCGACTCCCCACAGCACAACGTAGGGCAGGCTTTCCAGCCTGCCGGTTCGCCGGACGTTCTAGTCCGGCGTTGGGCGACTTCGGAATTGAGGACTATTGGCATGCCTGGAGGAGTCGGATAGAGGAGCAGTCACTTTACCCTTTGTCGGCTGACCCTATGATTTTACCCACATAAATCGCCCCAACGATTCGCATTTTCGCTATAATGACGATTTGAGATGGGCGTCTATTCTCATCCCAGCGCCCTCGGATTGTTGATTGAACAAGTTCACAGCAAAAAGGGAATCATGAACCCAAAAACGATGTTTGAAAAAATATGGGAGGCGCACATTGTCCACGAGGAGATGGGGAAGCCTTCGTTAATCTACATTGACCGTCACCTCGTACACGAGGTTACTTCACCACAAGCGTTTGAGGGATTACGGCTGAGGGGTCGCAACGTTCACCGGCCGGATTTGACCTTCGCCACTATGGATCACAATGTTCCCACTACTCGACGTTCACTCCCCATCGAGGATCCAATCTCCGCTCAACAGATCGAGACCTTATCCAAGAACTGCAAGGAGTTTGGGATTACGCTTTTTGATCTGAACAGCCCAGACCAGGGAATCGTGCATGTTATTGGTCCGGAACTGGGACTAACCCTGCCAGGCGTCACCTTGGTCTGCGGTGACAGTCATACCTCGACTCATGGTGCGTTTGGGGCTTTGGCTTTCGGTGTCGGTACCAGTGAGGTAGAGCATGTTTTGGCTACTCAATGTCTGCTGCAGGATAAGCCCAAGACTTTTTTGATTCAAGTGAATGGCCAACGACCCTATGGTGTTGAAGCGAAAGATATCATCCTGTCGATTATTGGCCAGATCGGGACAGACGGCGGGACCGGCTCGGTGGTTGAATATGCCGGTGATACAATCCGCGCATTGACGATGGAAGAACGCATGACCGTCTGCAACATGTCGATCGAAGGTGGAGCCCGCGCCGGGATGATTGCACCCGATGAGAAAACTTTCGATTACCTGCGAGGCCGAAAGTATGCTCCAAGAGATTTTAGTACCTCCGTTGAGCGCTGGAAACAACTACCCAGTGACCCTGGTGCTCGTTTCGATCGAACGATTGAGATCAAAGCCGCGTCGCTCTCTCCACAGGTGACCTGGGGAACCAATCCGGGTCAAGTCATTCCCGTCGATTCACGTGTCCCCGACCCCTCTGAGTTTGCGGATCCCAATTCCCGAAAATCAGCCGAACGAGCCCTCGAGTATATGGGCCTCAAGGCTGGCACACCGGTAGTTGACATTCCGGTTGAGCGCGTTTTCATCGGATCCTGCACGAACTCCCGCTTGGACGACCTTCGCGGCGTGGCTCGGTTCGTAAAAGGGAAACGGGTCTCGCCCAAAGTCTATGCCATGGTGGTACCCGGTTCACAGCAAGTAAAGAGGATAGCAGAAGAAGAAGGGTTGGATCGAATCTTCAGGGAAGCAGGCTTTGACTGGCGAGAGTCAGGTTGCTCGATGTGCCTGGGAATGAATCCTGATATTCTCAAACCCGGCGAGCGGTGCGCTTCTACATCCAATCGCAACTTTGAAG
>JBGOVH010000354.1:0-4084 GCA_041478005.1 Terriglobia bacterium
CATTCTAGCCACATCGACTCATTTGTCAAGGGATAAATTGCAACTTTCCACAAAATATTGGATAAACCTTTCGGCGACCCACAAAATATTGTGTTCTCTGGGAGGGATCGGGATCGCAATCGTGAATTTTGCGAGGGACGATAGCGACGGTGATTCCGGCAGCGATTCCGACTCTGATCGATGGGTTTGTGGAGGTTCTAGCAGGGCGCTAATACCGGGGCACCATGGCTGGTCTAAGAGCAGATAAATGCCCCAAACAGTGAATTCACAATGGCGAAGAGTGTTCATGCAAAATATTCCAATTGGCTTTGCTCTTCTGCAGGATCAGGGTCAGACGCCCCTGCTGGCTGGAGGGAACTCCAGCTTTAAGTTGTTCTCGAGAATAATGTGCCGTCACCCAGGCGAAGCGACCGAAGACATGGGTTTCGACTGCCGTCAGTTCCAACTTCACGGTCAAACTGGAGTTGAAAATCTGTTCTAAGCCGCCTTTGAAAGATCCCCAGCCTCTAAATTCCTGAGACTCCCAGTACACCTTCAACTCCTCGGTTTGAAGATAACAAGCTCCAAGTGTGTCCAGGTTCTTACTGGAATATCCGAGGCTAAGTTGATCCAAGAGCTGGCGAATTTCAGTGTCCTGCGGTATCACGGCAGTCCGTTGTGCGGACTCCCTTCTCCTCGGTGTTTCGCGCTGCTCCAAGGGATTGGGAAAGTTTACTTTGGGTTTGTTGAGCCCACCCCCAATGAAAGGGGGAATGTTCTGTGCTCCAGAAGAGGCAGGACTGGCAAGAATTAATAGAGACAGAGTCAAAAAAGTTTTTATCGGCATTGGTTTTATCCCCGTTTGCTTATTCTGTCCATACGTGTCTTGCGTGGCAAGGATAGGATCCTAAAAACGAAACCTGCTCTTGCCAAGCCGCTAAGCAAGAGCGCTAAGACTCCATGGGCTACATTCCGAGTTCTCGGTGAACCGCAATGAAGGCGTCCATAACGACCAATCTGGTTCTTATCCATTCTTGGCGTCCTTTGCGCCTCAGCGAGAGAATCCTTTTGTTATGACTCAGAACTTTTTCCTAACCGCCGCCTTTTCTATGGCCATTCTTTCGGTGTCTTAACACAAGTTTCGCCTTCGATACTCATCGGCTGCAACGGCCAGGACGATTATGCCTCCAATTACGATTTGCTGAATGAAAGGCGAAATGCCCAGCAGGTTACAGCCATTATTCAGCAGACTCATGATAAAGGCGGCGATGGTCGTGCCCAATACGGTACCTGCACCTCCGTTCAAACTGCCGCCTCCGATGACAACGGCAGCAATGGCGCGCAGCTCATAGCCTTCGCCCGCTGTGGGCTGACCAGTGACCAGCCGTGAGGCTTCGATCATCCCGGCCAGTCCTGTCAGTGCACCCAACATAGAATAAAAAATCAAACTGCAAGAAGTGAGGCTAATTCCCGAAAGATAAGCAGCTTGCCGATTGCCGCCAATTGCATAGGCATAGCGGCCCAGACGAGTGAAGCGCAAGATGTAAGACATAAGCAATGCCACCACTACGAGAATGATAACCGGAACAGGGATGATTCCAAGAAAATTGCCGTCACCCAATCTGGCAAAACTCTTAGGAATCCCTGTAACCGGCCGCCCGTCGGTGATCAACAGAGTCAGTCCCCTGGCCATTCCCAACCCTCCCAAAGTGGCAATGAAAGGGGGAACTTGGAATTGAGTGATGACCAGGCCTGTCAGGAATCCCCAAAGCGCCCCCGCCCCAATTCCAAGAAGTGTCGACGAGACCATGCCAACTCCCCATTCCATCATCATGGTCCCACAGACACCACAGAGTGCCAGGACCGAACCAACCGAGAGATCGATGCCTCCGGAAATAATAACCAGTGTCATTCCGATCGCAATGATATTGATCACGGCTGTCTGCCGGGCAACGGTGGAGAGGTTGTCAAGAGTAAGGAAGTAAGGAGAAAGAATACACAGTGCGACAAAAAGAGCGGCGAAACTGAGAAAAGGCAAAAGTTTCTTGAGAAGATCTTTCATGAAAGCGGTGTGGGCGAGTGTTCTTCTCCGTTTCGTGGTTATGATGTCGCGCGATCGTAGAGTCGAACGCAAGGCTACTTGGTTCCCAGGTAGGCTTCCAGGCTGGGGTTAATCAGTTGTTGAATCTTTGGGTCGGAGAGATTCTCCTTTGTGACCAGGGTGACGCCGGTATCGATTCGTTTCGGAGGAGTCTTTCCCTCCAGCTTTTCGCACACCGTTCGCACGCCTTCAAATCCCATCGCAAAAGGGTTCTGAACCACTAGTGAATCAACCGCCCCTTCTTGAAGATCACTGGTCAAGCTGGAAGAGGAATCAAACCCGACGATTTTGACCTTTCCAACCAACCCCCGAATCTTTACAGCTTGTGAAGCTCCAATGGAGCTGGACTCATTCGGGCCAAAAATGCCGTTCAGATTCGGATTAGCAGTTAAGATGTCCTCAGTTACAGCCAGAGACTTGGCACGGTCTGACATCCCATACTGAAACGCCACAACCTTCATCCCCGGATATTCTTTGGCAAGAGTATCTTTGAAGCCCTCTTCGCGCCGAGTGGTTGAGAAGCTGCCGGGCATCACACCCACGATGGCCACGTTGCCAGTCTTATGCAGAATTTCGGCCATCCGGTGCGCAGCCGTGACCCCCCCCAGATAATTGTCCGTGGCGACAAAAGAGACATAGGATTCTGTCTGAGCTCCCGAATCAAAGATGGTGACTGGAATGCCTCGCTTGGAAGCACTCTCAATTACGGGCACAAGGGCTTTTTCATCCGAAGGAGCAATGACAATCGCATCAACCCGGCGGTTGATGAAATCCTCGGTGATGTTAATCTGCTTGCTGACTTCGATCTCCGACGCTGGGCCGTTCCACAAGATAGCCACTCCAAATTTAGCTCCAGCCGCTTTGGCTCCAGCCTGAACTGATTGCCAGAAAATGTGGGCTTGACCTTTGGGGATGACAGCGATGACCCTTTGTTTACTCCGGTTGCATGAAAGAGTGACGCAGAGTAGGCCGAGCGATAACATCGCCCAAATCAGTTTTGCAAGGAAGCCTTTAAGTTTGCTCATATAGAATGGCTCACTTTGAATTAGAAGGAATCAATTAAGCATTACAACCTTGCGCCTTCTCTTCTTGACATCCGCGTCCCGCATGCAATAAGGTTACAGCCTTGTTATGCGGAAATCCCGCTTGCACGGGCATTCTCAAGCCTAAAAGAAGCAAGCAATCATAAATCGAAAAGACGTTGAATCTTAACACGAAAGTGGAGGAATCATGGCAAACTTGGTCAGTGTGGGTCAACAAGCCCCGGATTTTACCTTAAAGAATCAGGAGCAGAAAGAAATTACCCTCAGCAGTCTTCGAGGAAAGAACGTTGTCCTGGCCTTTTACCCGTTGGATTTCAGTCCCGTATGCAGCAAGGAACACGCCTGCTTTCACGACGACCTGAAACAATTTGAAGGTCTAAATGCTCAAGTGCTCGGCATCAGTGTGGACAGCGCCTGGGCGCACAAAGCCTTTGCCGATCACCTTAAAATCAATTATCCCTTGCTGGCGGATTTCCATCCCAAGGGCGCTGTTGCCGACAAGTACGGCCTTTATCTGGCTGAGAAGGGCATCACAAGCCGAGCGACTGTGATTATTGACAAAGAGGGAATTGTCCGCTACGTAAAGACCTATGATATCCCGCAGCAACGCGACAACAAAGAACTGGTTGAAGCCCTGAGCCGTTTGAGATAAAAGTGCCGAGTACTAATAAAGGTTCCTCTCGCCAAGGAGCAAAGGGCGCCAAGAGCCGGTCCGAATCGCTATCGGCCTTCGCGAAATCAGCGACTGCGATTCCGATTCCCTATATCTGCTCGAACTTCTGGAAATCAGTTCATTTTGGATAAGCCTTGTCGGAAAACTTGAGCCCATCCTTCCCGTCTGCTATCACTCCAACACCCTCAGCCCCCAACCCTAGCCTGCTAGAAATCACCAAAGCATACCTATATGTAGGAGCTGTCGGAAATGGCGGTGGACTTGCCATCCTGGCCCAATTACAACGTC
>JBGOVH010000137.1:0-6547 GCA_041478005.1 Terriglobia bacterium
CTGAAAGCTCCCCTTCGAGCACGTGCCGAACTTTGAGAGCCAGTCCGACAGGCGTGAACGGTTTTTGCAGGAAGGCCAAGCCCGGATCAAGCGTTCCATGATGGACGATCGTATCAGAGGTATAGCCTGAAATGTAAAGCACCTTCGTTGCTGGCCGCACCTGCTTCATTCGATAAGCCAGTTCTTGCCCACTCATCCGAGGCATGACTACGTCGGTGAGCATCAGGTGTATAGCAGCTTGATAGCTTCTGGCGATTTCCAGGGCTTCCTCCCCATCAGACGCTTCCATTACGCTGTAACCATTTTCCCTAAGAATAGTACTGGTGATTTTCCTTACGATTTCTTCGTCTTCGACCAACAGAACCGTTTCATCGGCTCGCTTTAGCTCAATGGTGGCATTTGCCGGCTTAGTCTCTTCCAACCCTTTCTCAACCTGAGGGAGGTAGATCTCAAACCTTGACCCCTCTCCCGGAATACTGTCCACCCAGATATATCCGCCGCTCTGCTTAACAATCCCATAGACCGTCGAAAGTCCTAGCCCTGTGCCTCTCCCCAATTCCTTGGTCGTGAAGAAGGGTTCAAATATCCGTGCCTGAGTCTCTTCGTCCATCCCGTACCCTGTGTCAGCCACTGACAGCATCACGTAGCTTCCGGCCCTGGCCCCTATGTGGCTATTGGCGTAAGCTTCGTCCAGTTCGACATTCGTTGTTTCCAGTCCTAACTTGCCGCCCCACGGCATGGCATCGCGCGCATTGACAGCCAGGTTCAGGATGACCTGCTCGATCTGGTTGGGGTCGGCTTTCACCGGCCAAAGATCTTCCGCCAGGCATGCAGCCAGTTCGATATGTTCCCCGATCAAGCGTTGGAGCAATTTGTGTATGTTGCTTACTAATGTATTCAGGGTTAGGACCTGAGGCTGCAGCACCTGTTTTCTGCTGAATGCCAAGAGCTGATTTGTCAGGGCCGCGGCTCGTTCCCCTGCTTTGAGGATTTCTTCGACATCCTGACGCAGAGGATGCGAATAATCCAAGCTATTGAGCAACAACTGTGCGTGTCCCAAGATGCCCGTTAGAAGATTGTTAAAATCATGAGCCACGCCTCCTGCCAGCTGACCGATCGCTTCCATTTTGTGCGACTGACGAAGCTGTTCTTCACTCTTGCGTAATGCTTCCTCGGCTCGCTTGCGTTCATGAAGATCGCGCATGCGGCGTTCAGCAACTGCCAGCCGAACATTGAGCATTCCGATGTCCAGCGGTTTAGCCAGATAATCATCGACACCAGCATCTAGTGCCGCCCGAAAGTCCTCCGGCCTGTTCCGGCTGGTAATCATCAAAATGACACTGCGGTCACTTTGTGGGAGAGACCTCATCATTCGACATAGCTCAAGGCCATCCTTGCCCGGCAATATCCAGTCGAGTAACACCAAGCGATAAATCTCTTTTTGGTAGGCTTCCCAGGCAGTTTCTGCATTTGACGCAGCCGTCACCTCATAGCCGTGCGAGCGAAGAAGTTCTGAAACCAGTTTACAGGTTCCCGTATCATCCTCAACTAGGAGAACCTTCCTGGGGGAGATTTCTTTCATAGAGGCCTTCTTTTTCCACTGATTGGAACTGCCGGGGGGCGACCTAACTACCTTTGGCAACGGTGGGTACCGTTTCTTGATCGCTACAGTTCCTTTTCGCTTCCACAAACGCAAGAAAAAATATTGAAATCAAACAGATTTTCACAACATACCAATCGATAGAATCAATGGTTGGCTTTATGACAAAATAGGTCAATCATTCCGGCTTCTGCTGATCAAGGAGCAGAAAAATGCGATAGACAGCCAAATGGACGAGCATATAAACAACCAGGGCGATAGCATAGGAGAACTTAAAGCGATGATTCTTGCTGAATACAGGGTCGGCAAAGAGGCCCTCAAAGGGATTCAGCAGCGGTCCCGTGATGGTGTTTAGGAACTTCTTGAATCCACTTGTCTCACGCGCGCCCGCCAAGTCGAGCAGAATCTCCAGCCCGATCAGGCCATAAGCCAGCCAGAAGAGGTAGTCTACCACCAGCCAGACTCGCATCACTACACTGCGACGGCGCACTTGAACCCCTTCGTCATACATTGTTGGTTTTTCCATTTTCTCTGCTTCCTTAGCGATCACGTTCAATGAGAATAGTCATTTGCGAACAAGCCGAACCCTGGACGGATTGTTGAAGGTAAGATTCATCGAATGTTCGTGATTTCTGGTGCATCTATTTCGGATTTGATTTTAAAGCTCCTTAATCGACGTTGCCCCCTCACCCCCGCCCCTCTCCCCCGGTGCCCGGTGGGGGAGAGGGGTGGAGGCTTGAAAAGCCTCCACAAGGCCGGGTGAGGGGGAGACCGCGTTCGCAAGTTGAAAAATCAAATCTGAAACACAGCTAGCGAAGAGCCTTGTATACAGCGCATGGCGCGAATTTAAGACGATTTAGCTTTTCCACCAACGGGCCTGAAGCGTCTTGTTGCTACCGCGGGACAATCGGCAAGATGAGGGCCGAACGCCGCTCTGCATCATGATAGAGGGTCTGTTTTGCGATAACCATTCGTTCAGAACCTCTGGCGGGCTCTCCGGTATTTAAGTTGCGTTCAAACCGGGGGAAATTACTGCTGGAAACATACAAACGGATTCGATGCCCGGGCTTGAAGAGATTGCTGGTTGCCCACAGATCGATGGAGTATTTGTAAACCTTTCCGGGAACGATAGACTCTGGTTTCTCAAGCGAATTGCGAAAGCGGGCCCGCACGATGCCATCGGTTAAGAAGCGCGCATACCCCGTGGAATCGACATCTGCCAGGAGGGCAGTAAAATCCGTATCCACAGCCGAGCTTGCGGCAAACAACTCGAGTGTGACAAACCCCGTTACCTCGACTTCCTTTTCCAACGGTGGAGTAGAAAATACCAATACATCCTGCCTCGATTCATTAGGCCGTTGGTTGAAGGGTCCGGGAGCGAATGCATTGTCGCAACAGAGACGGCCTCCGATGGTGGGCACCGGATGGGCAGGATCATAATCATAGATTTCTGGCGGCTGATTGCCAGGACTCTCTATTTTCAGGACACCATCGCCCGATATCGTGCGCGCCCCCTTAACTGCATGCAGAAAGTACTTAGTGTAGCGGGTTC
The DNA here is from genome assembly GCA_041478005.1 of Terriglobia bacterium. Lineage (GTDB taxonomy): Bacteria > Acidobacteriota > Terriglobia > Versatilivoradales > Versatilivoraceae > JBGOVH01. The sequence continues at coordinate 3,153 of JBGOVH010000137.1, forward strand.
GGGCAAGCGGGAATTCCTTCTCATCTCGCCAGACATTTTCCCCCATTATGAAGACACGAACAGGAGGACTGGTTGCGAACTCATTCTGAACACCCTTCAAAACATAATCATACCACTTCAAGGTAACGGCGGTTGAGTCCAGCACAGCGTTCTTACCGAAAACCACATCACCAATCTTGCCTTCAGGTGACGTGGGCGCGTGGGCCCACGGACCCACCAATAGGCGCTGCCCGGAACGAGCTTCGGGATTAGCAGCTCCATCACGAAGCCCGGTGTAGTTTCTGATCGACCCCTTAAGAAAGATGTCGTGCCATCCTCCGGCGTGCAGTCCCTTGACTGTCATTTCGCCATAATGATCGGATATTTTCCATTTTCGCCAGTAGTCATCGTCGCTTTCGTGATCCACCCAATCCTGGTAGTAAGAAGCCAACTCGGCAACTGGCGCTGGGTCCAATAAGGGGAATTTGGCAGCCGGCATCTGATCAAGCCATTGCTTAGGTCTTGATCGCATGGCCGTCTCTCGGCTTAGAGTGTCGATAGACAGACCGGAAGCCCAGGTACTGGCAAACCAGCGCATCAATGCGCCACTCTGATAGGTCCATCCATCATAGTATTCAGAAGCAGTGACGTAAGGGAAAATAGCTTGCAGGTGAGGTGGCTTCGCCATGCTTGCCAACATTTGGGTGGCGCCGACATAGGAGCCGCCGAACATTCCAACTTGGCCGTTTGAGTTCTCCAGCGCGGACACCCATTCCACCGTGTCGTAACCGTCCTGGCCCTCAAACCGAAACGGATAAAATTTCCCCTCGGAGTCGTAACGTCCCCGGGTATCCTGGATCACGACCAAATAACCGTGAGAAGCCAGAGCACTACCCATGGAATTTCCATTCTTCCGATCATAGGGAGTTCGTTGAAGCAGGACCGGGAACTTGCCACTCACCTTCGGACGATAGATATCGGCCGCCAAGTGCACTCCGTCTCGCATTTTGGCCTGAACTCCTGTCTGCACCTCAACGAGATATCCTCCCGTGTCGGCAGAGAGGGTTTCTGGATTAGGCGAAAAGAGCCAGATTAATGCAACAGGCGCCAACAGGAATAATAGCAGTCCGAGGCACCTCAGCCTTGAAGATCGAATCCCATCGAGAGTTTTGGGAAAAAACACTCGACGCCTTTTTGTGGAAGAACTCATCGAGACACTCCTTTCGTTTTTCGTCCCGCATATTATGCTTCGACCCTATTTAATCACACCGCTAGGTCCCAGAAGAAATGATTAAATTGAACGAGCTTTTCGGGTAAACTATCGTTCTGAACGTGAGCCTTTAAGGAGCTGTGATGCCGCCAATCAAAGCAAAATTCTTTTTTCGACTGATTCCCATGATCCTGGGAGTGGGAGTTGCTGCTGTTCCCCTTGGAGCACAAGAGATGCCTCCCAGTCCGGTTCGTTATACGGAGGCCCGAGAGTACCCAGTGCGCCGCACCGTCCAGTTACCTGGCACTGTGGAAGCAAGGCGGGTCAGTACCGTGGCCAGTGAAATCGCAGGTCTGGTGATGGAGTTTTCCGGTAATGAGGGCAGGACAGTGAACAAAGGTCAGGTGCTGGCCCAGCTGCGCCAGGAAAATCACGAACTCAGCCTGCGCGCTGCCGAAGCCCAGCTAAAGGAAGACGAAGCCCGCCTTAAGTTGTCCGAGCGTAACCTGGAGCGCGCCCGCGACCTTTTTAACACCAACGACTTCAGCCAGAAACAACTCGACGACGCACAGTATGAATTCAACGCCTGGCAGGGACGGATCGACCGGCTCAAGGCCGAGATCGCACGCATCAGGGACGACATTGAACGGCACACCATCCGTGCTCCGTTTAATGGCGTTGTGATCAAGAAACATACCGAGCTAGGCCAGTGGATCGCCCAAGGAGGCCCCGTGGTGGAGTTGCAGTCGGTGGATGAGCTGGAAGTTGCTGTCGAGGTCCCCGAACGCTACTTCAGCAGTCTCAAGCTTCACGCCCGGACCCGGGTGAGCTTTGAATCGCTCTCCAGCCTGATGGTCGAAGGGACCATCAGCGCCATCATTCCGAAAGCCGATCCGCAAGCACGCACGTTTCGTCTCAAGGTGCCCATCCCTAATCCCGGAGGACGAATCGGGGTAGGCATGCTGGCCCAGATCTCCCTTCCCGAGGGCGAACCCTACCGAGCGACCGTCGTGCCCAAAGACGCCGTGGTCTCCCGGGGCACGCAAAAGTTTATCTACTTGATGAACGGGAACAACACTGTCAGTGAGGTTGCGATCCAGACAGGCACCGGAGTCGGGTCCTGGGTAGAAGTGCAGGGTCCGGTGAAGTCCGGCCAAAAAGTCATCACTCGCGGGAATGAGCGCTTGGGCCCGGGCCAGGCAGTTCAAGGCCAGCCGCTGGAGGTTCGTCTGCCATGAAGATCATTGAAAGCTCAATCAAATACCCGGTGAGTACAGCCGTAGGCGTTATTCTCCTGGCGCTTTTTGGGGGTATTGCGCTTTACCGAATCCCGATTCAACTCACCCCGGATGTGGTCGACCCGCAAGTCACTGTCACCACCCTTTGGCCTGGCGCGAGCCCTCACGAGATCGAGCGCGAAATCGTCGACAAACAGGAAGAACAGCTCAAGTCGCTGGAAGGCATGACCAAGATGTCCAGCTCCAGCGCCGACAGCCTCGCGACCGTGACCCTGACTTTCCAAGTGGGAACCGACCTTGACAGCGCACTGTTGAAAGTCGCTAACCGTCTGGACCAAGTACCTTCTTATCCTGCCACTGCTAAGAAACCTGTTCTCAGAACAACGAATGCCGACTTTACGGCTATTGCCTGGTTTAACCTGGAGCCCGACGGCAAAAATGCTTTCCAGGGGGACGTCTCCACACTCCACGACTTCGCCGAAGATTTCATTAAGCCCGAGTTTGAGCGTGTCCCTGGTGTGTCGGCTAGCAGCATTTTTGGGGGCCGCAAAAAGGAGATGCATGTCATTGTCGATCCAGCCAAGCTCGCCGCACGGCAGGTGACGATGAATGAGTTAGGGGCCGCATTGGAGCGTGAGAATCGCAATTACAGTGGCGGCGACTTCAACGAAGGAAAACGCCGCTACGTCGTCCGCACCGTCGGCGAGTATCGCTCCCCGCAAGACATCGAAAACATTGTGATTGCGCTGCGTAACAATGTCCCCATTTACCTCAGGGATGTTGCACGAGCCGAGCTGGGATACGAAAAGGCCAGCAACATGGGATATGACCAAACGCGGCAGGTCATATTTTTGAATGCGAGTAAGGCTCCCGGAGCCAATGTCCTGGAAGTGATGGATCGCCTCAAGAAAACCGTGACACGGTTGAACGGAGATCTGCTCCGCCAGCGCGGCCTCAAGCTTACCCAG
>JBGOVH010000053.1:0-9719 GCA_041478005.1 Terriglobia bacterium
GAGCCGAAACTCATGATCGTATGCGATGAATACAAAGGGGGAAATGAAAGGAACCATACTCATGAATACAACTGTAGCAAGAACGTTAACCCTAGCACTTTTTCTGGTAAGCCTTGTCGCCTGTTCGAAGGCTCCACCAGAGGTTCAATCAGATGCCTCGATAAACAATGCCATCAAGGCTAGCTTTTATTCCGACCCTCAGCTTAAGTCAGAACCAATTGAAATAGCGGTTAACAACGGAGAGGTGACGCTTACGGGTGAGCTTACGGACGAGTCTGTCCGGATGCGTGCTTACAACGCAGCTGCCGCTATCCCCGGTGTCAAGAAAGTGAATGATTTGATGCAGGCCAAGTCTTCTCAAAGCGTTGAAAAATCCGGAGCAGAAAATCAAATCAAGAGAGGGAAAGGCGGGAGGTATTCCAGTTCTGCTCCAAGTATGCAGGAAGCTTCAGAAGCACCGGCGGCGCAAGTGGCACAGGGAACATCAACAACACCGGTTCCCTCTCCTGCTCCTCCTGCTCCTCCTGCTCCTCCTGCTCCTCAACCCAGAAAGGTTACGATTCCAGCTGGAACCGAAGTGCGAATTCAGATGATCGATTCAGTGGATTCCGGGAAAAATAGTGCGGGAGAGAAATTTCGAGCCTCACTCCAAGCGCCGATCGTCGTGGATGACGAAGTTATCGTTCCAAAAGGAACGAACATTTTTGTGAGGCTGGAGGAGGTCAAAACTTCAGGGAAATTCAAGGGCCAAAGCGAACTCCAGCTTGCATTGGATCACCTTGAATACCAGGGGAAATCATATCCCTTGAACAGCACTACTTATCAGCAGGCAGGCGAGTCCAGAGGCCAGGATACTGTCAAGAAGCTGGGCATTGGAGCCGCCATCGGTACGGCCATTGGGGCTATTGCAGGCGGACGCAAGGGAGCAGCAATTGGCGCCGGTGTGGGGGCGGGTTCTGGAGCGGCAGTGCAGGTTTTCGCCAAAGGGAAGCAAGTTCAGGTGCCTTCGGAAACAAAAATCGATTTCAAATTGGAAGAGCCTGCCCAGATTACCCTCATGCCGGGTCAGAGTAAAAAAATACAACAACAATAGACTAAGTCATTTTGGAGAGTTCTTGAAGAGAGAAGAAGTCTCTTCTTTCAGGAACTGTGTCGGAGGCTCCCAATTGTAATTCAGTGGGTTGGGAATGTGGGGGCGGCCTGAACTTAGGTGAACCGCCGGGACCGCCTTTAGGCGGCTTCCCATAGTTTTGTCTCCCGCTTTTTCTTGGTGTCTTTGTGTCATAGTGGTAAGAAATGCGGTCTGGAGGAAATACAGGGTTAAACAATATCAAACTCGCGGAACATATATTGATAGAAGGGATCGCGAATGTAGTTTCGCACCCAGTTCAAAGTGAAGACACAGGCTTCGAATTCCTCAGAAAGCTTCCGGAAGACGGTCACAGCGGAGCGGTAGCTTTCCATTTCCCAGCGGATCCGATAAGAACGGCGCCCCTGGACAGCGTAATGGTTCAGGCTGATGCATCGCTTTCCGCGTTGGAGGCTTTCGGGAAAGAGCCCTAGAGCAAAAAGAGTGAAATCTCCGACATGTTGATAAATGTCCCTTTTGTCTATAGAGCCGGGCTCCTCGGCTCTTTCGAGCATGTCCATCACATACTCCAGCCTCCTACCAGCCTGATCCCGGACTTTATAGAGATTCTCAACGTGAATGAACTCCACCAGTAGATTCGAGAGGTATTGGTGAATTTCTCGATCAGATAGTTGAGACTGCTTCAATCCGCGTTCTGTCAGAGAATGAAACATCTCTCGAACAGGATGATGCGCTGGAATCTCTTTTGCTTGGTACATGAAATCTCCTGTTAGAAGCCTTCCGGGGGGTTGTTCTGCTGACTGGCTGGTATGGGACATCCTCCTCGCGTCGCTGACGTGAACGCTGCCCCCTTTGAAGGAGGAATCCCTCCCTTATGTTATCGTAAGTCTTAACCATCAGAATTATAGCCAACGGAAAAAAAAGCTAAAGCCGGCGGAAGGCAGAAAGCAGAGGGCGGTCAGCAGAAGGCACAGGAAACGCAGGCGAGGTGGAAATGGATCAAGGATGAGGATCTTTGTATTGTCTCTTCTCCTTTCCCCTCTAACCCCTTCCCCTTTTACCTTGACCCTTGACCCTTTCTTCTCCCTATCTCCCTTAGGCTAATCTTTACGTTTTTGGAATATTCGATAATCCAAGTCCGGGAAAATATTATCGCGGGCTTCGAGCCTCTCCAATTCTTCCGAATCAAAGTTCTGTCTGAGGATTTCATCATGAAGGGTCTTAAACCGATGAATGTGGTCTCTGAATCGCCGCACGGCATACGTTGCCGAGGTGCGCTGGCTGATCAGAAAGGCCCAGTCGCTGCTTTCTGCCAGTAATAGCTCGCGGGCTGCCTGGTTGAGCATTCTGGCTAGAGTACCTTCGGCGTTTGGGAAGCGGTCCGCAAGTTCCACCATGCTGGCTTCAGCCCAATGCTGATGTCGGTAGAGCCACTGATTGCGTTCATTAAGCCAGACCTGGTGATAGCCGTGAGCCCCCCAGGAGGATCCGGCTGGCTGTTGGTTAAGGAGATCGGTTCCTTCTTCCAAAACTTCACTAAGCGTGGCGAGGCGGAAGGTATTTTGATTCAAAGCGGACATCCGGATCACTTGATCCAGGAATTGTGGCCCTTCAAACCACCAATGCCCGAAAAGTTCGGCGTCATAAGGAGAAACCACGACCGGTGGGCGATTCAAGGTTTGATTGAGGTATTCGATCTGCTGGACACGATTGAAGATGAAGTTCGCGGCATGCTCACGGACGCGAGCTAGCGCAAGGTCAGGGTTATAAGGTGCCCGCTGACCTAAATCGTTTTCTCCGGTGATTCGAAAATATTTGAATCCCAGGTTTCGCCGAACCCCGTCGGTGTGAAGGTATGGTCGAACATAATCATAGTCACCGTCGTATCCCAGATCCCGATAAAATTCTCGATAGTCAGGGTCTCCCGGGTAACCCACTTTCGAGCTCCAGACCTGGCGGCTGGATTCCATGTCCCTGCCGAAAGCCACCGCTCCGGCGGGCGTCCTTACCGGAGCAAAGACACCATGAATGGGCCTGGGCGTTCCGAATAGCATTCCATGAGCGTCCAGAATGAAGTAATCAAATCCCGATTCTTTGAACAATGACTCCAATCCTGGTTCATAGCCGCATTCAGCCAGCCAAAGACCACGCGCGCGTTTTCCAAAATATTTCTGACAGAACTGGCTTGCCAGAAGCAACTGAGCTCTTTTTGCTTCCTTGTTAGAGACAAAGGGCAAGAAAGCATGAGTCGCGGGGCAAGTGATGATTTCCAGGATGCCGGCATTTTGAAACTCTCTGAAGGCCGAAAGAAGATTCTGTTTACAGAGCGTTTCATACTGTTCATAGGCCTTAAAGTAACGTGCCCGATACATGAGAGCCAGAGGATGAAATGTTGTGTCATGTCTTGTGCGGAAGGCCTCTTTTTCAGCGAGCTCCATTCGTTGCGTCAAGTAGTGGGTATAGCGGGAGCGCAAAAGAGGATCATTCGACATCTCGGCTAGAGTCGGCGAGATCGAAAGGGTCAACCGGCAATAAACGCTATCTGAGACCAGTCGATCAAGAATTGAAATCAGGGGGAGGTAGCATTCGGTAATGGCTTCGAAGAGCCAGTCTTCTTCCAGGAAGGATGGATGCTCGGGATGACGTACAAACGGCAGATGTGCATGGAGAACTAATGCCAGAGTGCCTTTGGGCATAACGCTGAGTTCAGGCGATTCGGCGGGGGAGTGCTAGGCAAGATTTTTTCGTGCGTTACACTTCGCTAACGCACCTGAGCACTGAAGGGGCCCCGATAATAAAGCCCTGGGCAACGCACTATAAGCGCTAACTTGGTGGCTCTGGTTCTGCTGTTGAGAGACTGAAACGCCAAGAACGCCAAGAAGATCAACCAATTCGCCGCCGATTCATCGATCGGTGCCCGCCCGCGAGTTCCTCCAGATGGTTCCGAACGACGCATCATCGCGCCTTCAGCGCCACCATGGCCAGCGGAGGCACGGTCAGTTGCAGGGAATGCGGCCGCCCTTGCCACGGGAAGGGCTCAGACGGGATCCCTCCCATATTCCCGATGTTCTGACCTCCATAAATTGCAGAATCACTGTTGAGCAATTCGGAATAGAAGCCAGCCGTGGGCACACCGAGGCGATAGCCTTCCCGAACTACGGGGGTAAAATTACAAACAAAGACGACGAAATCTTCAGGATTCCTGGCACGCCTCAGAAAACTAACAATACTGTTGTCGCTGTCGTGAAAATCAATCCACTCAAACCCGCTGTAGTGAAAGTCCACTTCGTAGAGGGCTGGCTGGGCGATGTAGAGCCGATTCAAATCCTGCACAAACTTTTGCAACTCTTGATGCAGCTCAAACCGGAGCAGGTCCCAATCCAAGCTCTGGTCATGGATCCACTCGCGCGACTGCCCAAAATCCCCCCCCATGAAAAGTAATTTCTTTCCGGGGTGGCCGAACATATATCCAAAGAGCAGGCGGAGGTTGCTAAACTTATCTTCCAGGAAGTAACCGGGCATCTTGCTTAGCAGGGAGCCCTTCCCATGAACAACCTCATCGTGTGAAAGAGGGAGAACGAAGTTCTCAGTAAACGCGTACATGAGCGCAAATGTCAGATTGTTGTGGTGAAACTTGCGGTGGATGGGATCTCTGGAGAAATAAACCAGAATGTCGTTCATCCATCCCATGTTCCATTTCAGGCTAAACCCGAGGCCCCCCAAATAAACGGGCCGCGAAACCATTGGCCAAGCCGTCGATTCTTCGGCAATCGTCAGGACTCCGGGATGATAGTGATGCACGAGTTCGTTGAAGTGTTTGATGAATTCAATGGCATCAAGGTTTTCGTTCCCGCCGTATTGGTTGGGAACCCATTCACCCGGTTGCCGTGAATAATCCAGATAAATCATGGCCGCCACAGCATCCACTCGCAGGCCATCGATATGATATTTGTCCAACCAGAAAAGAGCGTTGGACATCAGATAGTTCCCAACTTCATTGCGGCCATAATTGAAGATCAGTGTCCCCCAATCACGATGCTCCCCTAGCCTGGGATCGGAATGCTCGTAAAGATGGGTGCCGTCGAAGTAGCCCAGACCGTGGCCGTCCTTGGGAAAGTGAGCAGGGACCCAATCCAACAGCACACCGATGCCAGCCTGGTGGCAACGATCGATAAAGGCCATAAACTCTTCCGGGGTCCCGAAACGGCTAGTGGGGGCGAAGTATCCGATGGTCTGGTATCCCCAGGATCCGTCGAAAGGATGTTCCATAATGGGTAACAACTCAATATGCGTGTAGCCCATTTCGAGCACGTAAGGAATCAAACGGTCAGCCAGTTCAGCGTAAGTCAAGTAGCGATGACTTTCCTCCGGTACTCGCATCCACGACCCTGGATGGACCTCGTAAACAGATATTGGGGATTCCAACCAATTCTGACGCGGGCGCTTATCCATCCAGGGTTGATCACGCCATTCATATTTTTGAATATCGTGGACGATGGAAGAAGTTTTGGGGGGGCGCTCAAAATAAAAGCCGTAAGGATCCGACTTTTCCGCCAGATAGTCTGTGTGACGGGATTTTATCTGAAACTTATACAAGGCCCCTTCCCCAAGATCCGGTATGAACAACTCCCAAATGCCCGTGCCTCCGCGAACGCGCATAGGATGGCGGCGTCCATCCCAACGATTGAAGTCACCAATCACGCTGACTCGTTTGGCGTTGGGCGCCCAGACGGCAAAATGCACACCTTTCACTCCCTGGATCACCGAGGGATGAGCTCCCAGCTTCTCATATTTCTTGTAGTGACTGCCCTCGCCGATCAGGTGGAGATCAAAATCTGTAAGCACGGGGGGAAATACATAGGGGTCGACCCATTGCGAAGTCTGGCCGTGGTAATCCCGGGCTCTCAATTGATAGGAAAAGAGCTGGTTGCAATCCTCGAAGATGGCTGCAAAAAATCCTTCGGGTCGCAATTTTTGCATCTGGATGCGATCGGCTAATGGATCATCCGGGACGATCCAGACTTTTTCTGCCTCAGGAAGAAAAGCCCGAATCGCCACACCCATTTTCCCACTCAGGGTTAACTCGGAAAGATGAGCGCCCAGAACGTGAAAAGGATCGGAATGATCGGAATGAATGATTTGATCGATTTCGATTTCGAGAGGGTCTAGGTTCATAATTAGGGGATTCCCGCTTCAATTAATTCTCGCGCGTTTAGGGCCCCGTTGGCAAACGAATTCCACTGGTCGGTCTGTTGTCGACGGCAAATGATGGCTGCATTGCCGGAGTTAACGATGTCTGAGGAACCTGTAACGGATCATCGGTTTGCTCCGCAGCAGTCACTCTCATCCCCTGGTCTGCTCGTTCCTTTGGCGTCTGGAGGCTTTCTTCAGGCTCCTCAACTGAAACCTCTCGAGTTGCCTCCTGGGGGCCAAGTCCCGTCTGGCGGACCAAATCTTCGAGCAACGGCAGCGTTTGGACGGGCTCCACATATTCTTCTGGAGGAGGGCCCAACGAACTCCTTGGCGTCGTCACCGTGTTTGAACTGAGAAGATGAATGCTTCCGTAGTCCTCTGAAAAAAGACAGAGTTCCGCCTGGTATTGCTTGCCAGGCAGCGTGTCAAACCACCAATGCGATAAGAGCCCAATGTCGAAACAATGAGGTGGCCCTCCCTCCTTCTCCTCGATCCATCGAAGAATGATTCGAAATGAAGCCCTATCTTCGGCAGGGAAGCGTATCAAAGTCTCTTGGATCCATTTCCTGGTCAGTTCCCAGTAGACAAATACTCGATAAGGGCTCTGGACCATGAGTTGAAGATGATCGATACCGTAATGGGCTGAGAGTGGCACCCCAGGGGCAAGGAACGTGCCCGGCGGTAATTGGCTGTGTTCGTAGTCAATAAGCTCACGAACAGCTTCCACCTCAGAGTTTGGAAACTGTTCAGGCAGGAGCTGATTCCTCAATTTGGACCGACCCATCGTAAAATCGCACAGGGCAATGAATTCAGGACTTGAAAATACCAGACAGGACACCGAAAGGCAAGCAACCTTGACTCAAAGCCTGCCTGGCGGTTAACCTACGGGCGGGTTGTCGAATCATAGGCCTTAACAGACTGGTCGGGGAAAACAAATTCTTATGCCCACTCACGATCAAGATCTCTACTCCAAAGTCCAATTAGCAGTTGAGCATTTGAAAAAGATCTTCAGATGGGCAGAGCCTCAGAAGCCCCGGCTGGCCGTGATCCTAGGATCCGGCTTGGGTGATTTTGCTGAGACTCTGCAAACGTCAAGAAGGATCCCGTTTTCGGACGTTCCCCATTTCCCTCTTTCCTCGGTTACGGGACACTTGGGCCATTTGATTCTCGGAAGATCGGGTGAGACTTGGCTTATTTGCTTGCAAGGAAGGGCGCACTTCTATGAAGGGTATGAAATGAGCGCCGTCACTTTTCCAGTCCGAGTCCTGGGCGCCCTTGGGGTGAAGCGACTCATTGTCACGAATGCAGCCGGAAGCATCAATCGGCGGTTTAGACCTGGCGACTTGTTGCTTCTTAGTGACCACATTAGTTCCTTTATTCCCAATCCGCTGGTTGGCCCCAATTTGGAAGGTTTGGGGCCCCGATTCCCGGACATGAGTGAATGTTATTCCTTGAGACTTCGTCAAGTGGCTCAACGCTGCGCTCAAAAGCTCAAGTTCACCTTGCGCGAAGGAGTTTATGTCAGCCTCACGGGACCCAGTTATGAATCGCCTGCTGAGATTCAAATGTTAAGAAAACTGGGAGCAGACGCTGTAGGGATGTCGACAGTTCCAGAGGTGATTGTCGCCCGTCACATGGGAATGGAATGTCTTGGACTTTCCTTGATCACTAATCTTGCGGCTGGAATCTCACAGGTCCCTCTGAGTCATCAGGAGGTACTGGATGCGGGCAAACGCATGAAGCCGAAACTGGTGAAGTTTCTGGTTTTGCTAAATCAAGAAATTTCAAAACTGGAGTAAACCATGATTCTGGGCATCTGTGGGGGCACGGGGTCGGGCAAGACGACGGTTGCGGAAAGCATCATAGAGGCCTTGGGAGAAGAATTTGCCCTTTTGATCGCCCAGGACTCTTATTACAAAGACAACAGCCACGTTCCCTTCAAGCAACGAGGACAACTCAATTTCGATCATCCCGATTCGGTCGATTTTGCTCTCTTGATCGATCACCTGGAATCACTGCGGATGAACCAATCTGTTCTTCAACCTAGCTACGATTTCTCTCAACATACCCGCAAGAATGAGACTCTGCGTCTAGACCCCAGGCCCGTTATTGTTGTTGAAGGATTCCTCATCTTTCAGGATCAGAAACTGAGAGCGCTTTTTGATCTCAAAGTGTTCGTGGACACGGAGGCAGACGTTAGAATTCTGCGGAGGATTCGGCGTGACGTGCGCGAACGCGGCAGAACATTAGATTCGGTCATCCAGCAATATCTGCAGACTGTGCGCCCCATGCATCATGAATTTGTGGAACCCTGCAAACAGTACTCGGATATTATCATCCCTGGAGGAGGGAAGAATCCGGCAGCGATTGACTTGCTTATTCAATGGGTGAAATCTAGGATGGCTTGAACCACGAAGGACACGAAGAGCACAAAGGCTAAAGAATAAGTCCGTAGGGGCGCGTTAAGCCAACCTGCGGCTAACGCACCCTACGAGATTTCCCTAATTTTCAGGAAAGTATCGCAAGACAATCCTCTGACAACTGACCACTATCAATTAACCTATGAAAGTAAAAATCAAACAGACCCGACTGGAATATGAAGGGTACGTAAAAGTTGAGAGGGCAGATCTTCAGTTCGAAAGATTCAACGGAGAGATGAGCCCCGAAATCAGGCGCTACCGTCATTTTCGAGGTGATGCTGTAGCCGTACTCATTTACGATGAGAGGGGGAATCGTGTTCTGATGATTCGCCAATTTCGGTACGCCGTGCATGCCAAAACAGGGGACGGTTGGCTGACTGAGTGTGTTGCCGGGATGATGGAAGGTAATGAATCACCCCACGAAGTGGCCACGCGCGAGGTCTTTGAAGAAACAGGACTGCGGTTGGTGCGGGTTGAGCCGCTCGCTGAGTACTTCTTTGCGCCGGGTGGCTCTTCCGATATGGTGTATTTATATCTTGGCACGGTGGAAGATCCCAATCAACCGCTTGGAACTCACGGACTGATCGACGAGGGTGAGGAAGTTCAAGCGCAGTGGGTACCCTTGGACGAGGCGCTACATTGGGTGGATTGCGGAAAGATCAAAGACGCCAAAGCAATTATTGGTTTAACCCTGCTTGAACGTCGCATTCGAATGAAGAAAGGCGAAGTGTGAATGTCGAGTGACGATTGTCGATTGAGATTCCAGGGTTCAGTATTGAACGCCCTCGTAAGACCCGAATCCCAAACTCTCGAAATAAAAGAGACGTAGCGTGTCTGAAGGGGTGTATTTAGGGCCATTCGTGGGTTCCAAGGGTCGCCCCTATTTCGTGATATTGATTGACAACCCCACCAAAAGTTCTACCATCTTTATAGATAGCAGCCACTCCTGCAAAAAGAGGGGGTTGAAATGCGCATAAGAACATCGCTTCTGCTTTGTTTAGCTTTCTTTACATTGA